>NZ_JACARU010000024.1:0-118654 GCF_013386425.1 Cedecea sp. P7760
TTCAGCTTAGTTCAGGATTAAATTGATGGTTATGCGGATGCATGACGGTCAATAACAGAATTTGCCTGGCGGCCGTAGCGCGGTGGTCCCACCTGACCCCATGCCGAACTCAGAAGTGAAACGCCGTAGCGCCGATGGTAGTGTGGGGTCTCCCCATGCGAGAGTAGGGAACTGCCAGGCATCAAATAAAACAGAAAACCTCAGCCTGACGGCTGGGGTTTTTTGTTTATGTGGTATCAGGAAATTATCTGCACGAGCATGGGCATGCGACAAACGTGTCGGGAACACGTTTGAACGCCGTGTGCGGCGGCCCCGAAGGGGCGAGTATCAGGATGATACGAGTACTGTAGGAACTGCCAGGCATCAAATAAAACAAAAAACCTCAGCCTGACGGCTGGGGTTTTTTGTTTTTCCAGTAGTAACAATTTGCGAAAAGCTTAGCCTGCTCACAAAAAACACTGTAACAACTGCGCAACAAGAAACTTCACCTCACGAATTTTGTTTCTCCTGCTTTACTGGATCCTGGGTTATTACGCTCGTTCAGGAAGACAGGAAAATATAATGACTGAATCAACAAGTGAAGAGAGTATTGCGCTAACGGCTGCGGATACCCGTCGTCGCGTCTGGGCCATTGTCGGCGCCTCATCAGGGAATCTGGTTGAGTGGTTTGATTTTTATGTTTACTCATTCTGCTCGCTCTATTTCGCACACATCTTTTTTCCCACGGGAAATACCACTACCCAACTGCTGCAAACGGCGGGTGTCTTTGCCGCTGGTTTTCTGATGCGGCCGATTGGCGGCTGGCTGTTTGGCTATATCGCTGACAAACATGGACGTAAAAACTCCATGCTGATCTCCGTCTGCATGATGTGTTTTGGATCGTTGGTGATTGCCTGCCTGCCAGGATACGCCACCATCGGTACATGGGCTCCTGCGTTATTACTTCTGGCTCGCTTGTTTCAGGGCTTATCTGTGGGAGGAGAGTATGGAACCAGCGCGACATACATGAGTGAGGTGGCGGTTGAAGGTCGTAAAGGATTTTACGCCTCATTCCAGTATGTGACGCTCATTGGCGGGCAGCTTACTGCATTGCTAGTTGTGGTTATCCTGCAGCAAGTGCTGAGCGATGAGGATTTACGAAGCTGGGGATGGCGGATCCCATTCGCGATTGGCGCCGTACTGGCCATTGTTGCCCTTTATCTTCGTCGTTCGCTGGATGAAACGTCAGATAAAGCGACTCGGGCGCACAAAGATGCCGGAACGCTATCCGGGCTATGGAAGAACCGTAAAGCGTTCATTATGGTGCTCGGCTTTACTGCCGGCGGGTCTCTGGCTTTTTATACTTTCACCACTTATATGCAGAAGTATCTGGTAAATACGGCGGGGATGCATGCCAATACGGCCAGCGCGCTGATGACCTTTGCTCTGTTTATTTTCATGGTGATCCAGCCGTTCTTCGGTGCGCTATCGGATAAAATCGGACGGCGTAGCTCAATGCTATGTTTTGGCGGGTTAGCGGCGGTGCTGACTGTGCCTATCTTGACGGCTTTGCAAAATGTTAGCTCGCCGTATGCAGCCTTTGCACTGGTGATGGCGGCGATGATCATTGTCAGCTTTTACACTTCAATTAGCGGCATTCTGAAGGCTGAAATGTTCCCACCAGAAGTCCGTGCCCTGGGCGTTGGGCTCTCCTATGCGGTTGCTAATGCTCTGTTTGGCGGCTCTGCGGAATATGTCGCTCTGTCACTAAAATCGATCGGCAGTGAAACTATCTTCTTCTGGTATGTTTCCGGGATGGGAGCGCTGGCGTTTGTGGTTTCTTTGCTGCTGCACCGCAAAGGAAAAGGCATCAAACTCTAGAAAGAAAAAGCCCTGCAGTGCAGGGCTTAAACATTTAAAGAATGCGGCTTATCAATCGGTCGATACGGATACGACGCAGGCGGCGAATCAGCTTACGAACTTTCACCGGATATTCGGCGATGCTTTGCAGATCGCGATAATGTTGAACGACCGTCGTATGGGTGCGGATAAGCTCCAGCTCTCTGGTACGAATGCCTTCCAGCTCTCTTTTCGGATCGTGGATCAGCAGGGCATTCTCCAGGTCCAGACGCCAGGCGCGCGGGTTAAGGTTATTCCCGGTCAGCAGCATCCACTCGTTGTCCACCCACATTCCTTTCAGGTGATAGCTGTTATCCCCGTCTTTCCACAAACGCACAATCAGTTGCCCGGTATTCACATAATACTGCAGGCGGCTAAGGAAGCGGCGCAGGTTAATCTCGTAGAGGTAAGGCAGGGCACCGATAATCTTAAACGGCTGATCTTCGGGAATATAGAAATCGTTGGCCGTTTTGTCGCCAACGATAATCTCAACCTGTTTGCCATCTCGCAGTAGCTGAATGATATTACGCACCAGCACCGCAGGCAGGTTGAAATACGGCGTGCAGATAGTGAGCTTTTGCTCGGCACACGGCATAAGATGGAAGATGGTTTTATTCAGCAGGCTGGATTTCCCCAGCCCAACCAGCGGCGTAACCGACAGCTGATCGTTGTCCGCATCACCCTGGAAGATAAAGCTGGCATCCCGCAGCTCCTGACGGAACAGGCGAATGTCGTTTTTGATTTCCGGGCTTTTTGGGCGTTCGGCGACGTCCAGTCGATGAACCGCGCGGCCATTCACCAGATTCTGGTTCACCCAACCATACATAATGTCCGCTAACGAGCGATTGCGGATGACCTGATAGCGGTCATAACGATACTTATCATGCTGATGCAGATAGACATCATTGAGGCTGGCACCGCTGTAGAAAACGCTGTCATCAATGATAAAACCTTTGAAATGCAACACGCCAAGCGCTTCGCGAGTATTGACGGGAACGCCGTAGACCGGAATATTTACATCCGGAAACTGCTCTGCCATGCGGTGATACCAGTCCGCATTGGTGTTGGTTGCGGCAACACCAATACGTCCGCGCTGAGCACGGTGCCAGTCAACCAGCACGGTAACTTCCAGGTCCGGCCGCTGCTGTTTAGCCTGATAAAGCGCGGACAGGATCCCATTGCCGCCGTCATCCTGCTCAAGATACAGCGCAATGATGCAGATGCGTTGCGTTGCGCCCGCTATTTTTTTCAGCAGCGTTTCGCGGAAGTCCGCAGGGGAGAACAGGGTTTCTACATCATCAACTGATTGAGAAAGCTTCGGTAACTGGGCAAGGTGTTGTTGATGTTTATTACGTTTAAATTTAGACAACATCACAGTGCTTATCTTCTCTTTTCATTGGATGGCCTTCTGCAAAATCCAGACGTCAGAACCTGCTGATAATACCACTACTGCCACGCAAAGTGAGTATGTTTTCCAGTACGTTACTCACGAATCTGCGCTTTCGCCCAGTGGGAGCATCAGGCTCACAATGCCATCTTCCAGCTGAATATCGACGCTGAAACCCAGTTTACGGGCCAGAGCAATCATGCCCTGGTTATTCGGCATCGTGATGCCATTTAGCTGCTGAATACCGTGTTGTCTGGTGTAGTCGATGAGTTTAGCCAACAGGCGGCGGCCCAGCCCAAGCCCTTTCAGGTCGGAGCGTACCAGCACGGCAAACTCGGCATCCACGTTATCCGGATCGGAAATTGCGCGCGTGACGCCGAGGATCTCATCGCTGCCTTTCATTCGACGAACGGCAACAAACGCCATTTCCCGATCGTAGTCGATCTGCGTCATATTGGCTAAATCTTCGTGGGTAAATTCATTGATCTCGCTGAAATAGCGATAGTAGAGATCTTCTTTAGTTACCTGGGCAATAAAGCGCTGCAGCTGAGGTTCATCTTCGGGAAGGATCGGGCGGAACAGGCAGCGATCGCCATTTTTGAGCTGTACAATCTCTTCCAGTTGATGAGGATAAGGACGAACGGCCAGGCGGGAATCCGCATCTCCGGTAAATTCGGCTAACTCAAGTGTGACATCTAACAAAGTAAAGTCACTGCCGGAGGCTAACAGCGGGTGGATATCAAGCCGGACTATCTCCGGGCAATCGATGATCAGGTTAGAGACCCGCACCAGAACCTCGCTGATGCCGGCGATGTCCAGCGGGCGTAATGCGCTCCTGCTGCGGATCTTGCCGCTTTTAATCGCCTGAATAACAAGATAGCGGGCAAGATTCATGTTTAAAGGAGGGAGAGCCACGGCAGCCTGTCGCTCGGGCCGCCATTCTACGCCGCCTTCCCCCAGCATGATCAATGGGCCAAATACCGGGTCATGCTCAACGACAACCCGAAGCTCCTGTGCCCCCGCGCGGTTTGCCATACTTTGCACCAGCAGGCCATGAATCCGCGCCTGCGGCCAGGTCATTTTTACACGGTCAATAATGGCTTCTGCTGCCTGCTGAACCTCACTGGCCGTCCGTAAATAAAGCATTACCCCCTGAACTTCCGACTTATGGGGAATATCCGGTGAGCGAAGTTTTAACGCCACGGGATAGCCAATTTGCTCGGCGATGTGCACGGCTTCCGCACTGTCACTTGCAATCCATGTTGGCAGCGTCGTTAAGCCATAGGCTTCAAGCACGGGCCTGACTTCATGAGTATCGAGCGTGGTTGCTCCCTGATGCAGCGCCTGCTGGATCAGGTGGTGAGCTTCGCCGGTGTTAGCCGTCAGGTTAGCGGGTAGCGCGGGGATCTCGCGCAGCTGCTTCTGATTACGGCGATACTCCACCATATGCATAAACGCCGTTACCGCCCCTTCCGGGGTTCGGTAGGTCGGGATCCCGGCATCGCTAAACAGGCGTCTGGCCTCCTGGGAGGAAAACTCACCGCACCAGTTGGTAAAAATGGTCAGGTATTTCCCACGAGGGTGCCGCTGTAGCAAATCGATCAACGCGAGAGCGCTTGCGGTTCCGGGAGCGGCGGCGCTGGGAGAATGAATCACCATTAGAGCATCAAAATCATGGCTATCCAGCAATTTTTCTACGGCCAGCAGATAACGGCCGGGCGTTGCGTCATCACGGAGATCTATCGGATTTCCGGCTTCAACACCTGAAGGAAGCACTGCTGCAAGCGCCTTTGTAGTTTCTTCGCTTAACGTAGCCAGCTTGCCGTTTCGCAGCCATAGTTCATCCAGCGCCAGCGCCGCAGGAGCCGCCCCATTACTGACAATCATCAGACGTTCGCCGCGCAGAGGGCGCATATGGCTGAGGGTTTCAACGGCGGAAAACAGTTCATGCGTGTCCTGTACACGCAGTAAACCAGCCCGCTGAATTGCCGCATCCCAGGCGGCATCCAGGCCAGGATGCGTTTTCAGCAGGGTTTGGGCTTTGCTGCTGCGTCCGCTTTTGATAACCAGAATAGGTTTATTACGTGAGGCGCTTCGCGCGGCAGAGACAAAGCGACGGGCATCGCTAAGATGTTCAAGATAAAGCAAAATGGCGCTGGTTTTGGTATCTCTTGCGAGGTAATCAAGCAGCTCGTCCACGTCGATATCCAGGCTATCACCGAGGGCGATAAACCAGGAAAAGCCCATTTCACGTTGCTGCGCCCAGTCCAGAATGGTGTTTGAAACTGCAGCGGACTGGGAAATGAACGCCAGCTTTCCCTTTTGGATCGGCACCGGAGAAAAGCTGGCATTTAATCCCTGCCAGGGCGCTAAAAGACCAAGGCTATTGGGGCCTAGCAGACGAATTTGCCAGCGTGCCGCGCAGGCCAGCAATTCAGGCAGTTGCTCGGGGGGAGCTGATAAGATAATGCAGGCTTTGCAGCCTTTGCTTCCCAGCTCGTCTAGCAGCGTCAGGTTACGGCCTGAATGGGTACAGATAATCGCGAGGTCGGGCGCAAGCGGCAGGCTGGCGATATCCGGCCAGGCCAGCACCCCGCAAACGGCTTTATGGGTTGGCGTGACCGGCATGACCGGGCCGTTGAACCCGCCGGCAAGCAAATTACGCATCATTAAATAACCGGCGCGATCGGGCTTTGCCGAAGCGCCGATGACGGCAATCGATTTTGGACGCAGCAGCGCTTCCAGGCCTCGTTGACTCACGACTCTCTCCCCTGAGTGATGTTCAGGAGAGTCTAAACGTTTTCTTCAACTTCTGCTGTGACGCTGCCCTGATGATGCGGTTTCCCCGCCAGATAACGCTCACGGAAAAGGGTAAAGTGCTGCGTTAGCCCTTCAGATGCAGCGGTATCCCCCGCCAGTTCAAGCAGGGCTGCGGCGACTTCTGCGGTGCAGTACTGGCCCTCGGCGTGCGCTTCTCGCAGGCGATAAGCAGAGGTAATGCTCAGGTCAACGGAAATTACCGGCAGCGCGTCGAGGTAAGGGCTTTTACGGAACATTTTGCGCGCTTCGGTCCAGGTACCGTCAAGCATAATAAACAGCGGTGGTTTCCCGGTGACTGGCGGCGTGGTAAGAACTTCCCGCTCTCCGTTAGCATAGGAAGCGGGGAAAACGACCATCGGCTGATAGTTCGGATTAGCGACAAGTTCCAGCAGCGCCTCTGGCGGCTCCGTGCGTGACCATTGAAACGCCTCTGTGTCCGGCAAAACATCGGCGATTAGCCGGCCAGTGTTGCTGGGCTTCATGGGCTCAGTGTCGAACATGACCAGGCAAAAGCGGCTACGCGCATTTTGCGGCTGAAGCGTCTCGCACAGGCAGTTTTTCAGCGGCAACAGGCAACGCTGGCAGCGGCGAACGCGATTACCACGGGCAAGAAATGGGCGAGTTGCACGGGCCAGGCGAGCAGCACGAAGGCGGAGAACGGCGTTTTCTGTCATTAATTAAGGCGGCTTAGCTAAAAACGCTATTCTAACGTAGATATAAAAGAGGGGGCTAAAAAATGCCCCCGCAGGATCAGATATTTTCGTCCAGCCAGCTATCGAACGGGGCTTTTGGCATCGCGCCATTCAGCATGTCAACGACCTGGCCATTCTTGAAGATCATAATGGTTGGGATGCTGCGAATACGAAAACGGGCGCTGAGCTCCTGTTCAGCCTCGGTATTGACCTTAACAAAACGGACTTTGCCGCTGCGCTCTTCGGCTACATCCTCAAATATTGGTGCGAAGTTAACGCACGGCCCGCACCACGGAGCCCAAAAGTCCACCACGACCGGCAGTTCGTCTTTCAGGAGTTTATCCAGCGTAGCCGTAGTCGCATTGACGACTTCTCCGTCAAACAGTTCATGACCGCAGCGACCGCACTTTGCGCCGTCATCAATACGGTCGTCAGGAATGCGGTTAATGGCCTGGCAGTCGGCGCAAACGGTATTCATAACTAACCTCAAAGAGAATGGTTGAAAATCGGTGTCATGCACCGTGGATGTTTCAAATATGTTACATATTATCGGCGAAGATGGGGAGGCCAACAAAGTGATTTATTCGATGAGTACAATAGTTATTAGCTTTTAAGCAAAGTTAATGGCTAACCCATGCCACATCAGGTAATCTGCGCGCTTCGCGCTCAGCCAGGTGGAGGAAAAATGAACGACGAATTTAAAGGTAAAAGCGGCAAGGTCAAAGTGATGTATGTCCGCGGTGACGACGATAGCGAAAAACGCAGCCAAAACCCGCGTACCGGGAAAGGTGGTGGGCGTCCTGCCGGTGCGTCACGTGGTGAAGGCGGCGGTCGCCGTCCGGCTCGTCACGATGATAAACCTCGCGGCGGGCGCGATCGTAATGAACGTAGCGACAGAGGCGATCGCGGTGAAGCGGCGTCCCCATGGCGCACGGTTTCCCGTGCCCCGGTAGACACTTCACTGTCGGCTTCTGACAATGAAGGTGCAACAAAGCACATCGTTGATCCGGAAGTGATTCGTCGCCAGCGCGCCGAAGAAGCCCGTGTCTACGGTGAGAATGCTTGTCAGGCGCTGTTCCAGAGCCGCCCGGAAAGCATCGTGCGTGCCTGGTTTATCCAGAGCGTTACGCCTCGCTTTAAAGAAGCGCTGCGCTGGATGGCGGCTAACCGCAAGGCTTACCACGTTGTGGATGACGCCGAGCTGGCAAAAGCCTCCGGCACGGAACACCACGGTGGTGTTTGCTTCATTATTAAAAAGCGTAGCGGCATCAGCGTGCAGAGCTGGCTGAATAAAGCCGGGGAAGAAGACTGCGTACTGGCGCTGGAGGATGTGGGTAACCCTCACAACCTTGGCGGGATCATGCGTAGCTGTGCGCACTTCGGTGTGAAAGGTTTACTGATTCAGGATGCTTCTCTGCTGGAGTCCGGGGCGGCAATTCGTACCGCAGAAGGCGGTGCAGAGCACGTTGTGGCGATCAGCGGCGAGACGTTTGGTGATGGGCTGGAAGCTTTCCGTAAAGCAGGCTACACCATCGTGACGACCTCAAGCCATCAGGGTACTCCGCTGTATAAAGCTGAGCTACCTAAGAAAATGGTGCTGGTGCTGGGCCAGGAGCGCGATGGCGTTTCCGACACCACCTTTGAAAATGCTGATATGAGCGTAGCCATTGAAGGTACCGGCAATGTTGAAAGCCTCAATGTATCCGTAGCAACCGGCGTACTGCTGGGTGAATGGTGGCGCCAGAATAAGGCGTAACCCGTTCTCCTGTTATAAAAAAACCAGCTTAATCGCTGGTTTTTTTTCGTCCAGAACTTAGCCATTTGCCTGTGGCAGCTGTGGCATCCAGTCGATGGGCTTTTCCCCGCGCTCTACAATATATTCATTTGCCTTAACGAAATGCCCACAGCCCAGGAAACCGCGATGCGCCGAAAGCGGGGAAGGGTGTGGCGCGGTCAACACGTGGTGACGCTGGCGATCGATAATGCTGCCTTTGCGCTGAGCGTGAGCCCCCCACAGCAGAAACACCACGCCTTCACGGTGTTCATTAATGAGAGCGATAACCTTATCGGTAAACGTTTCCCAGCCAAATTTTGCGTGGGAATGCGCCTTGCTTGCCTCGACGGTCAGCACCGTGTTGAGCAGCAAAACGCCCTGGCGTGCCCAGCTTTCAAGATAGCCGTGGGCTGGGCGGGTAAAGCCCGGCACTGAGGCTTCCAGCTCTTTGTACATATTGACCAGGGAAGGTGGCGGTGCAATGCCCGGAAGCACGGAGAAAGAAAGCCCGTGCGCCTGCCCTGGGCCGTGATAGGGATCCTGGCCAAGGATAACGACTTTGACATCGCCCAGCTCGGTAAACCGAAAAGCGTTAAACACATCCTTCTGCGGGGGATAAACGGTCACGCCCGCAGCGCGCTCTGCGGCAACGGCGCTGAGCGTATTGATAAAGTAGGGCTGCTGTTTCTCTTCTGCCAGCACGTCGTGCCAGGTGAGGTGGGTAGTCATCTCGCTCTCCCGCGAATCTGTAATGTCCGCTAGCTTAACTGCTTCTGCCCCATGAGCAAAATAGTGCGTTGCATCAATGGGCTACGGTACTAAATAAAGTTGAAAATTTACAAAAATTTTAATGACACGCCGTACGTCTAAGTTGATGTAAAACAAATAAAACCAGTAAAACCCTTTTTTGTGGTGTGGATTTAATTGATTTAAATCAAAGAATCGCGCCTGGCGGGCTGATATAAGAACAACAAAGCAACAAAGGTTTTACCAATGAGCCAGAGAGCTGGCCCAAAGAATCAGCACATTACCCTAAGGGAGAAATAAAATGATTACTGGTATCCAAATTACAAAAGCGGCAAATGACGAACTTCTGAACTCTTTCTGGCTGCTCGACAATGAAAAAGGTGAAGCTCGCTGCGTATGCGCGAAAGCGGGTTTTGCAGAAGATGAAGTTGTTGCGGTCAGCAAACTGGGTCAGTTTGAATACCGTGAAATTCCGATGGAAGTAAAACCAGAAGTTCGCGTAGAAGGTGGTCAGCACCTGAACGTTAACGTTCTGCGTCGTGAAACGCTGGAAGATGCGGTTAAGCATCCGGAAAAATATCCGCAGCTGACAATTCGTGTTTCCGGCTATGCGGTTCGTTTTAACTCTCTGACCCCGGAACAGCAGCGCGACGTGATCACCCGTACTTTCACTGAAAGCCTGTAATTCAGTTCCCGCCGTAATAAATAAAGAGCGCCTTCTGGCGCTCTTTTACGTTAGTAAAAAATCCGCACCGCACAGTAAACCAGCATCAACGCCAGAATAATATTCAGCGAACGTCCAAAGCGTTGAAAGACCTTCTGGAACAGATGGCCAGCCAGCGCCCAGCAAAGATTCCCCAAACACCCTATTGCCGCCAGCACCACGCTCATTCCCACGATGCCGCTTATCTCCGCCGTATACGGCAAAACAAAGGTCGACAGGGCTGTGATGCCGTAAAGAATAATTTTTACGTTTAAGAACTGCAGGCCAAAGCTGCCCCAGAAGCCGACCGGCTGAGCTTCAGTCGTCGAGCCCGGCGGCTGGCTGGTGGCAATCTTCAGCGCCAGCCACAAAATGTAAACCGCGCCCACCCAGCTAAGCACGCGGGTAAACCTTGGATCGAGGCTGACGAGTGAGAAGGCGATGCCCGCGCACAGCAGCATGATAATCAGAAATCCAAGACTCATACCCGCCAGCACGCGGGTGCTTTCCCGCAGCCCGTGGCTGGTGGCGGTGCTTAACGCCAGAATATTGTTGGGCCCTGGCGTCAGGGCGGTAATGAGGGTGTACGTCCAAAACGCACTAAAGAAAATGGCGACCACTTGAGTTCTCCTGTGTTTTCGCTGAGAGTACGCAAAGCAGAAACTTTAAAAAAATGAATGTTTCTATACTCAGAGTTCGATGATTTCGATGTAATGGAGGCTGAATGGATTTACGTCGTTTTGTCACGTTAAAAACGGTGGTTGAGGAAGGCTCGTTCCTGCTGGCCTCCCAGAAG
This sequence comes from Cedecea sp. P7760, assembly GCF_013386425.1. Taxonomy (NCBI): domain Bacteria; kingdom Pseudomonadati; phylum Pseudomonadota; class Gammaproteobacteria; order Enterobacterales; family Enterobacteriaceae; genus Cedecea; species Cedecea sp. P7760. The sequence continues at coordinate 10,798 of NZ_JACARU010000024.1, forward strand.
CTGTGCTGCACGCAGTCGACGGTCACTTTTCATATTCAGCAGCTTGAACAGGAGCTTTCGCTGCAGCTGTTTGAAAAAATTGGCCGACGGATGCGTTTAACCGAAAGCGGCAAAAAGCTCATGCCTCACGTCTATGAGCTGACGCGCGTCATCGATACCATCAGGCAGGCCGCCAGGCAGGGCTCTGAGCCAGAGGGTGAACTCAGGGTCGCAAGTGGTGAAACGCTGCTGGCGTACAAGATGCCGCGCGTGCTACAGCGTTTTAAGGAGAGGGCGCCTCGAGTCAAACTCTCTCTGCAGTCCTTGAACTGCTACACAATTCGCGACGCGCTTCTGGACGATCGAGTCGATCTCGGCGTGTTCTACCGCGTGGGGAATGACGAAGCGTTGCATATGCAGGCGATTAGTGAGCCTTCGCTGGTGTTGGTGGCGTCGCCGGCACGCCAGGAGATTGACTTCCGACATACGGACAGGCACATCCCGGTCAGTTTTGTGATCAACGAGCCGCAGTGCGTGTTCCGGCAGATCTTTGAAGAACAGTTGAGAAAGCGCAGGATCACGCTGGAAAACACCATTGAGCTATGGAGCATTGAAAGTATTAAGCAGTGCGTGGCCGCGAATCTCGGCGTGAGCTTTTTGCCTCGTTTTACCGTTGAGAAAGAGCTTTTGTCCGGGGAGCTAGTGGAGCTGCCGTTCAGCGAACCGTTGCTGACGATCAATGCGATCTGTGCGCATCATGCGGGGAAGGTGATCAGCCCGGCGATGAAGATTTTTATGGAATGCCTGCAGGAGAACGCTGAGTCGGGGCAATAAAAAACGCCGGGGTTTTCCCGGCGTGGATGTTATCCGTCGACTTTTGTCGATTCTGTCGCAGCAGCCGCACTTGGCTTGCGGCGCTTGCCGACGTTTTTCTTGTCACGGTGACGTACTTTAACGCGCGGCTTCTCTTTGTCTTTCTCTTTCTTCTTCTCTTCGCGCTTGGCCAGTACTTTCTTCGATGGCTTACCGGTCAGCTTCTCGCTTGGCGCGCGCGTGGTTGGGCGCAGCTCATCGAAGACGCGGGACTTCAGCGGCTCTTTCATGTAGCGGGTAATTTTACCCAGCAGCAGATGATCGTGTGCTTCAACCAGTGAAATCGCAGTACCTTTCATACCAGCACGACCGGTACGGCCGATACGGTGCAGGTAGATATCCGCGGTACGCGGCAGGTCAAAGTTGAATACGTGGCTAACGTCAGGAATATCGATCCCACGGGCAGCGACGTCGGTGGCAACCAGGACATTAACGCGGCCGTCGGTCAGACGTTTGATGGCTTCGTTACGCTTGGCCTGCACCATTTCGCCTTCGAGATAGCAGGTGTTGATGCCCGCTTCGCGCAGCCAGGCAACCAGCTCATGCACACGATCGCGCTTACGTACGAAGACGATAGAGCGGGTGGTATCAGGCTGGTTCAGCAAGTGAACCAACAATTTTGTTTTGTGCTCAACGTCATCAGCGCGGTAGTACCACTGATGGATCTTCTTGCGTTCACGGGTGGAAGGCGTGGCGGAAACCTCCACCGGATCTTCCAGCAGGCGCTCAGCAAAGTCTTTAACCGCGTTGCCTTCCAGGGTTGCGGAGAACAGCATGGTTTGCTTGCGCCAGCGGGTTTCTGCCGCGATGGTTTCAATATCCTGAGCAAAACCCATGTCCAGCATGCGGTCCGCTTCATCAAGGATCAGGGTTTCAACCGCGCGGCAGTCGAAGTTTTCTTCCTTAATGTATTGCAGCAGTCGGCCGGTGGTGGCGACCACAATATCCTGGTTCTCGCTGAAAACCTCAGCGTGGTTCATATATGCCACGCCGCCGGTGATGGTCGCAATATCCAGATGGGTATGCTTTGCCAGCTCACGCGCGTGGTCGGCAACCTGCATCGCCAGTTCACGGGTCGGCGTCACGATAAGAATTCGCGGCGGGCCGGATTTTTTACGTGGGAAGTCGACCAGATGCTGTAGCGCTGGCAGCAGGTAAGCTGCGGTTTTACCGGTACCCGTTGGTGCTGAACCCAGCACATCGCGCCCTTCAAGTGCAGGAGGAATGGCCGCAGCCTGGATTGCTGTCGGGCGAGTAAAGCCCTTCTCCTGGAGCGCGTCCAAAAGGCTTTCATCAAGTTCGAGTTCGGAAAAAGTGCTTACAGTCATGGTCTACCTCTATTTGGGACGCCGATTATAGACGTTATGCCCGCGATCTTCATCTGTTTGTGTCTTTCCGTGGTCGCTCGTTTCACTTATGCTACGGCGGTTTCTTTGCAAGGTAGATAAGATGTCGGATCAAAAAGCGGTATTACGTCGGGATGGTTTCACTTTCAAACAGTTCTTTGTGGCACACGATCGCTGCGCGATGAAAGTGGGGACCGATGGGACGCTACTTGGCGCGTGGGTGCCGGTGGTGAACGTGAAAAGCGTTCTGGATATTGGCACTGGCAGCGGATTGCTGGCGCTGATGCTGGCCCAAAGAACCGCCGATGACGTCACGATTGAAGCCGTTGAACTGGATCCGGTGGCCGCCGAACAGGCGGCAGAAAACGCGAAAGGCTGCCGCTGGGCTTCGCGTATTAACGTGCACTGTGCCGATATTCGTGAATGGGCGCAGCAGGCAACCCAGCGCTACTCGCTGATAGTCAGCAACCCACCCTTCTTTGAGCAGGGCAGCAACTGTGCGTCTGCGGAACGCGCTCAGGCTCGCTACACGACGACCCTGGATCATCAGGCACTCCTCAGCAGCGCTGAACAGTTGATCACCGAGGATGGTTTTTTCTGTGTGATTATGCCGGAAACCGCAGGTACGGCGTTCAGCGAGCTGGCGAAATCACAGGGCTGGCATGTACGCTATCGCACCGACGTGGCCGACAATGAAACCCGCCTGCCGCATCGGGTGATGCTCGCACTTTCCCCAACGGGCGGAGAATACTACAACGACCGCCTGGTGATTCGAGGGCCAGACCAGGCCTACTCTGAAGGCTATTGTAGTCTGACCCAGGATTTCTATCTGTTTATGTAAAGCGGCGAGAGTACGCTTGGGCCGGATTCAGCCAGCTGTTCCGGATAATCAAGCGTGTAGTGCAGGCCACGGCTCTCTTTACGCTGCATGGCGCAGCGCACGATAAGTTCGGCAACCTGCACCAGGTTTCTTAGCTCGAGAAGGTTGTTTGAAACCCGAAAGTTGGCATAGTACTCATCAATCTCCTGCTGCAGCATAGTAATCCTCCGCAGCGCTCGCTCGAGGCGACGGGTGGTACGCACGATGCCGACGTAATCCCACATAAATAGCCGCAGCTCATGCCAGTTGTGCTGGATGACGACCTGTTCATCAGGGTTGTCCACGCGGCTGTCGTCCCAGGCGGGCAGGTTTTTACTTTCACGGACATACGGCAAGCGCTTGAGAATATCTTCTGCGGCGGACCAGCCATAGACCAGGCATTCAAGCAGTGAATTTGACGCCATTCGGTTTGCGCCGTGCAGCCCGGTATAGGTTACTTCGCCGATAGCATACAGCCCGTCAACGTCGGTACGCCCATGCTCATCAACCATCACGCCACCGCAGGTATAATGTGCGGCAGGTACGATCGGCACTGAGTCTTTGGTTAAATCGATGCCCAACCCAAGCAGTTTTTCATAAATAGTAGGGAAGTGCTGGCGAACAAACGCTTCTGGCTTATGGCTGATATCGAGGTACATGCAGTCTGCACCCAGGCGTTTCATTTCGTGATCGATAGCTCTGGCGACGATATCTCGGGGGGCAAGCTCTGCGCGCTCATCAAATTCCGGCATGAATCGTGAGCCATCAGGGCGCTTCAGGTATGCGCCTTCCCCACGTAACGCTTCCGTAAGCAGGAAGTTTCTGGCCTGGGGATGGAACAGCGCAGTCGGGTGAAACTGGTTAAATTCAAGGTTGGCAACGCGGCAGCCCGCACGCCATGCCATAGCAATACCGTCACCAGAGGCTATATCCGGGTTGGTGGTGTATTGATAAACCTTCGAGGCGCCGCCGGTGGCTAAAACTACGGCCTTCGCCCGGCAGGTTTCGACCTTTTCAAGATTCCGGTTCCAGACCCAGGCTCCGACCACACGGCGTGTGCCCGGCAGGCCAATCTTGTCAGAGATAATTAAATCGACGGCGTTGCTGCGCTCGATGACCCGAATGTTTGGGTGATTAAGGGCTTTGCTGACCAGCGTGGTCTCAACTTCTTTGCCGGTTGCATCGGCTGCATGAAGAATACGGCGATGGCTATGGCCGCCTTCCCGCGTCAAATGGTAGCTCTCTTCACCATTGGCCAGGGTGTGGGTATCGAACATGACGCCCTGGTCAATCAGCCACTGAACGCAGTGCTTCGCATTGCTGGCGACAAACTCTACCGCATCGCGCTCACAGATTCCGGCTCCGGCAATCAGCGTATCGTCGATGTGGGAAGCAATGCTGTCGGTTTCATCGAAAACGGCGGCGATCCCCCCTTGAGCGTAAAAGGTAGAACCTTCGCTGATTGGACCTTTACTTAACACGATGACGTTGCTGGTTTCAGCCAGACGTAGCGCGAGAGAGAGGCCGGCAGCGCCGCTACCGACGATTAATACGTCACAGACCAGATCGCTATTTGAGTTCATGGTGTTTAATTTACTAAACAAGAATGGCCGCAGCATAGCACCGGGTGGCAATGTGAACACTCTTTTTTTGTTTGAGCGTTGTGTTAACTAAACAAAGCAGCCGATGAATCTCTCGGGGAGAGATGAGTCAAATTCTATAAATAAATCCCCCATAGGTGCGGTAAACGGCAGATTAAATGATGAAATACCTTGATTCATGCGATACTCTGCTCGCTAACTTTTTAAGCATTGATTCAGAAGAATCGGCGTTACCGTTTTGCGAAGCGGAACTTATAATGAAAAGATGCAATCCGCTAAACATGACAGAAAAACAAAGGCGTAACGGAACTTTGCTGGCCTCGGGCACTCCAACTCAAAGCTTGCTCAAAAATGCAGGGTTCGAGTGGCATTTCGATTACGCGTGGAAATTGGGTTTGGGGAGACATTACCTCGGATGAGCGAGCAGTTAACGGATCAGGTCCTCGTCGAACGGGTCCAAAAGGGAGATCAGAAATCATTTAACCTACTGGTGGTGCGCTACCAGCATAAGGTTGCGAGCCTGGTTTCCCGTTATGTACCTTCGGGTGATGTTCCCGACGTGGTGCAGGAATCTTTTATCAAAGCGTATCGCGCACTGGATTCATTCCGTGGCGATAGTGCCTTTTATACGTGGCTGTATCGCATTGCGGTCAACACGGCAAAAAATTATCTGGTTGCTCAGGGGCGCCGTCCACCTTCAAGTGATGTGGACGCTATCGATGCGGAAAACTACGAAAGTGGCAGCGCATTGAAAGAAATTTCGAACCCTGAGAACTTAATGTTGTCTGAGGAACTGAGACAGATAGTTTTCCGTACTATTGAGTCGCTCCCGGAAGATTTACGCATGGCAATCACGTTGCGGGAGTTGGATGGCCTGAGCTATGAAGAGATAGCCGCCATTATGGATTGCCCGGTAGGTACTGTGCGTTCTCGTATTTTCCGCGCAAGGGAAGCTATTGATAATAAAGTTCAACCGCTTATCAGGCGTTGACGATAGCGGATTACTGGAAGGGTATTTAGGCATGCAGAAAGAACAACTTTCCGCTTTAATGGATGGCGAATCTCTCGATAGCGAGCTGCTCAACCGTTTGTCTAACGACAGCGAACTGCAGCAAAGTTGGCAGAGCTACCATCTGATCCGCGACACGATGCGCGGAGATACCAGCGAAGTGCTTCATTTCGATATTTCTGCCAACGTGATGGCGGCTATCGCGAATGAACCAGTGCGTAACGTCGCGCCGCTCATTACTGAATCACAGCCGCAGCCTCAGCAATGGCAGAAAATGCCGTTCTGGCATAAGGTGCGTCCGTGGGCAAGCCAGCTGACGCAGATGGGCGTTGCCGCGTGCGTATCGCTTGCGGTTATTGTGGGCGTGCAGCACTATAACGGTCAATCTGACAGCTCAGCTCAGCCGGAAACGCCGGTGTTTAACACCTTGCCGATGATGGGCAAAGCCAGTCCGGTAAGCCTGGGCGTGCCGTCTGAGACCACGGCGAGCAACAGCAGTCAGCAAGTACAGGAACAGCGTCGTCGTATTAACGCTATGCTGCAGGATTATGAATTGCAGCGTCGTTTACACTCCGAGCAGCTCCAGTTTGAACAGGCGCAAACCCAGCAGGCTGCTGTGCAAGTGCCAGGAAACCAAACTTTAGGAACGCAATCGCAGTAATGAAGCAACTTTGGTGTGCCCTGTCTCTCGTGGCAGGCAGCCTGTTGTTCACCTCCAACGCCTCGGCGGACACTGTTTCGTCCGGGGCGTTGTTGCAGCAGATGAACCAGGCGAGTCAGTCCCTCAACTATGAGCTGGCGTTTATCAATATCAGCAAGCAAGGGATTGAGTCTCTTAGTTATCGCCACGCACGTCTTGATAATCGCCCGCTTGCTCAATTCCTGCAAATGGACGGCCCGCGTCGTGAGGTCGTGCAGCGCGGCAACGAAATCAGCTACTTTGAACCTGGGCTTGAGCCATTTACGCTCACCGGGGATTACATTGTCGATTCTCTGCCCTCCATCGTTTATACCGACTTTAAGCGCCTGACGCCGTACTACGACTTTATTTCTGTCGGGCGGACGCGTATTGCCGACAGGCTATGCGAAGTGATTCGCGTCGTGGCCCGCGATGGTACGCGCTACAACTATATTGTCTGGATCGATACCGAAACCAAGCTGCCGCTGCGCGTTGATTTACTGGACCGCGACGGCGAAACCCTTGAACAGTTCCGGGTTGTCTCTTTTTCCGTGGGCGATCAGGCGAGCGGCCTGATGCAGAATTTAGCGAAGGCGACATTACCGCCGCTGCTGTCCGTGCCGGGAGCAGAAAAAGCGAAGTTCTCTTGGGCGCCTTCATGGCTGCCGCAAGGGTTTAACGAGGTTTCGAGTAGCCGCAGGCCTCTGCCAACCGTCGGCGTGCCTATTGAATCTCGCCTCTATTCTGACGGCCTGTTCAGCTTCTCGGTGAATATTAGCCAGGCGCCGTCGCAGGGCACCAACGGTGAGCAGCTGGTACGCACCGGCCGCCGTACCGTGAGCACGGAAATTCGCGATAAAACCGAAATCACGGTTGTCGGCGAACTACCTCCGCAAACGGCAAAACGCATTGGCGATAGCATCAAGTTCAACGGAGCTGCGCAATGATCAAAGAGTGGGCAACGGTCGTCTCATGGCAAAACGGTGAAGCGTTGCTGCATTGTGATGTCAAAGCCTCTTGTAACAGCTGCGCTTCTCGCTCGGGATGCGGCACTCGCGTATTGAATAAGCTGGGGCCGCAGACCAGTCATCTTTTGACTGTTCCAAGCGAAAAGCCGCTGGTGGCGGGGCAAAAAGTGGAGCTGGGCATTGCTGAAGGTAGCCTGTTAGGTTCGGCTCTTCTGGTTTATATGTCGCCGCTGGTCGGGCTATTTTTGTGCTCCGGCCTGTTCCAGACTCTGTTTGGGACTAACCTGGCTGCGATGTGCGGTGCTTTGCTCGGCGGTGTTGGCGGCTTTCTGCTCGCGCGCGGTTTTTCCCAACATTTCAGCCGTCGTGAAAGCTGGCAACCGGTGATTCTTAGCGTTGCGCTTGGCCCGGATGCCCTGCGCGTCGACACCGCTTCGCCCCCGGCTGAAAATCAGTAAATTCCCTTCGACTGACCTCTCTTTGCACATCCTGCATATGGCTTACCGAAGCTTGCAGGATGAGCAGTTTCCTCACTTTCTGGTTGTAGTGTAGAATGCGGCGTTTCAGGCAGAAGACAGTCACTGACATCCTGCTCCGTACAGCGCGAAGCGCCGAGCTCACAGGCCATTTGTAAGGCATAAAACCTCTAACTATGAAGAATATACGTAACTTTTCTATTATTGCCCACATCGACCACGGTAAATCGACGCTGTCTGACCGTATCATCCAGATTTGCGGCGGCCTGTCCGACCGTGAAATGGCCGCGCAGGTCCTCGACTCCATGGATCTGGAACGCGAACGTGGTATCACCATCAAAGCGCAGAGCGTCACCCTCGACTATAAAGCCAGCGACGGTGAAACTTACCAGCTCAACTTCATCGATACCCCAGGGCACGTTGACTTCTCTTATGAAGTTTCCCGCTCGCTGGCGGCCTGTGAAGGCGCGCTGCTGGTGGTTGATGCCGGGCAGGGTGTTGAAGCTCAAACCCTGGCCAACTGCTACACCGCGATGGAAATGGATCTGGAAGTGGTTCCAGTTCTGAACAAAATTGACCTGCCGGCAGCCGATCCAGAACGCGTGGCCGAAGAAATTGAAGACATCGTGGGCATCGACGCCACCGATGCCGTGCGCTGCTCCGCGAAAACCGGCGTTGGCGTACCGGACGTATTAGAACGCCTGGTGCGTGATATCCCGCCACCGGAAGGTGACCCGGATGCGCCGCTGCAGGCGCTGATTATCGACTCCTGGTTCGATAACTATCTGGGCGTTGTTTCCCTGATCCGCGTGAAAAACGGCACCCTGCGTAAGGGCGACAAAGTCAAAGTCATGAGTACCGGGCAGGTGTACAACGCCGACCGCCTTGGCATCTTCACGCCGAAGCAAATTGACCGTACCGAGCTGAAGTGCGGGGAAGTAGGCTGGCTGGTCTGCGCAATTAAAGACATCATGGGCGCGCCGGTGGGCGATACCCTGACCCTGTCCCGTAATCCGGCGGATAAAGCGCTGCCAGGCTTCAAAAAAGTGAAGCCGCAGGTTTATGCAGGCCTGTTCCCGGTCAGCTCCGACGACTACGAAAACTTCCGTGATGCGCTCGGCAAACTTAGCCTGAACGACGCCTCCCTGTTCTACGAGCCAGAAAGCTCAACGGCGCTGGGCTTCGGCTTCCGCTGTGGCTTCCTGGGCCTGCTGCACATGGAGATCATTCAGGAGCGTCTGGAGCGTGAATACGATCTCGATCTGATCACCACCGCGCCGACCGTAGTTTACGAAGTGCAGACCACCAGCAAAGAGGTTATCTATGTCGACAGCCCGTCCAAGCTGCCGCCGTTAAACAACATTGAAGAGCTGCGTGAGCCAATCGCTGAATGTCACATGCTGCTGCCGCAGGAGTTCCTCGGGAACGTGATTACGCTGTGTATCGAAAAACGCGGCGTGCAGACCAATATGGTTTATCACGGCAACCAGGTTGCGCTGACCTATGAAATCCCAATGGCAGAAGTGGTGCTCGACTTCTTTGACCGTCTGAAGTCTACCTCCCGCGGCTATGCGTCGCTGGATTACAATTTCAAACGTTTCCAGGCTTCCAACATGGTGCGCGTTGATGTACTGATCAATGGCGATCGCGTTGATGCGCTGGCGCTTATCACACACAACGATAACGCGCCGTATCGCGGGCGTGAGCTGGTTGAGAAGATGAGAGAGCTTATCCCTCGCCAGCAGTTTGATATCGCGATTCAGGCGGCCATTGGCAACCACATCATCGCGCGTTCAACGGTGAAACAGCTGCGTAAAAACGTACTGGCAAAATGCTACGGCGGTGACGTGAGCCGTAAGAAAAAGCTGTTGCAGAAACAGAAAGACGGTAAGAAGCGTATGAAGCAGGTCGGTAACGTCGAGCTGCCTCAGGAAGCGTTCCTCGCCATTCTGCATGTCGGCAAAGACGGCAAATAATCTAAGGAGTTGGCATGGCGAATATGTTTGCTTTGATCCTCGTGGTAGCCACGTTGGTGACGGGCATTTTATGGTGTCTGGATAGGTTTATCTTTGCACCTAAGCGTCGTGAAAAACAGGCGGCAGCGCAGGCTGCCACCGGTGATGCACTGGACAAGAAAACGCTCAAAAAAGTGGGCCCGAAACCGGGCTGGCTGGAAACGGGCGCGTCCGTGTTCCCGGTGCTGGCTATCGTGCTGGTGGTGCGTTCATTTATTTATGAACCCTTCCAGATCCCTTCTGGTTCGATGATGCCGACGCTGTTAATCGGCGATTTTATTCTGGTAGAGAAGTTTGCCTACGGAATTAAAGATCCGATTTATCAGAAGACCTTAATTGCAACCGGGCACCCTAAACGCGGCGATATTGCGGTATTTAAATATCCTGAGGATCCACGCCTGGATTATATTAAGCGCGTTGTGGGGCTGCCGGGCGACCGCGTAAGCTACGATCCGCAGTCGAAAGAAGTCACGGTTCAGCCAAACTGCAGTTCCGGCCAGGCCTGTGACAATGCGCTGCCAATCACCTATTCCAACGTGGAAGCCAGTGATTTTGTGCAGACATTTTCCCGCCGCAACGGCAGCGAAGCGACCTCCGGTTTCTTCCAGATGCCGAAAGACCAGACCCGTGATGACGGCGTTCGTCTGAGCGAACGTAAAGAGACGCTCGGCGAAGTCACGCATAACATCCTGACGGTGCCTATTGCCCAGGATCAGGTAGGCATGTACTACCAGCAGTCCGGTCTGCCTTTGGCCACGTGGATTGTTCCACCGGGTCATTATTTCATGATGGGTGATAACCGCGACAATAGCGCAGATAGCCGCTATTGGGGCTTTGTTCCGGAGCAAAATCTGGTCGGTAAAGCGACAGCGATCTGGATGAGTTTCGAGAAACAAGAAGGTGAATGGCCAACGGGTGTTCGTTTGAACCGCATTGGCGGCATTCATTAAACAATTAATCCCACAAACTAACGACATCCCCTGTCGTTGTGTATAGAATATTCCCGCCTTTAAAGATTGGCTCCCGAAAGGGAGCCACGGCACACGAAACAGCGTTGGTTTCCTTTTTTCAGGTCTGTTCCGTGTGCTGAATAGTTGACGCATTCATTAATTTTGGTATCGCATGAATCCCATCGTAATAAATAGGCTGCAGCGGAAGCTGGGCTACACTTTTCAACATCAGGATCTGTTGCAACAGGCATTAACGCACCGCAGTGCCAGCAGCAAACACAACGAGCGTCTTGAGTTTCTGGGTGACTCCATTCTCAGTTATGTTATCGCGAATGCGCTGTATCACCGTTTTCCTCGCGTAGACGAGGGTGATATGAGCCGCATGCGCGCGACGCTGGTGCGTGGCAATACGCTGGCGGAAATCGCCCGTGAGTTTGAACTGGGCGAGTGCCTGCGCCTTGGGCCAGGTGAGCTGAAAAGTGGCGGCTTCCGTCGGGAGTCGATTCTTGCCGATACCGTGGAGGCGCTGATTGGTGGCGTCTTCCTCGACAGTGATATTCAGAACGTTGAGCGTCTGATTCTCTCGTGGTATCAGACCCGTCTCGACGAAATCAGTCCAGGCGACAAGCAAAAAGATCCGAAAACGCGCTTGCAGGAGTATCTGCAGGGCCGCCATCTGCCGCTGCCGTCCTATCTGGTGGTGCAGGTCCGTGGCGAAGCGCACGATCAGGAATTTACCATTCACTGTCAGGTGAGTGGCCTGCCTGAGCCTGTCGTAGGGACAGGTTCAAGCCGCCGTAAAGCGGAACAGGCTGCAGCTGAGCAGGCGCTGAAAAAGCTGGAGCTGGAATGAGCGAAGAAAAAACCTATTGCGGCTTTGCGGCCATCGTTGGCCGTCCGAACGTCGGCAAATCCACGCTGCTAAACCAGCTGCTTGGGCAGAAAGTCTCTATTACCTCGCGTAAGGCGCAGACCACGCGTCACCGTATCATGGGCATCCATACCGAAGGGCCGTATCAGGCGATTTACGTCGATACCCCAGGGCTGCACATGGAAGAAAAGCGCGCCATCAACCGTTTGATGAACCGTGCCGCGAGCAGCTCTATCGGTGACGTTGAGCTGGTCATTTTCGTTGTCGAAGGCACCCGCTGGACGCCGGATGACGAAATGGTGCTGAACAAACTGCGCGACAGCCGTGCGCCGGTGATTCTGGCCGTTAACAAGGTCGACAACGTTCAGGATAAAAGCATCCTGCTGCCGCACCTGCAGTTCCTCGGCAGCCAGATGAACTTCCTGGATATCGTGCCGATTTCTGCGGAAACCGGAATGAACGTCGATACCATCGCCGGGATCGTCCGTAAGCACCTCCCGGAAGCTCTTCATCACTTCCCGGAAGAGTACATTACCGACCGTTCCCAGCGCTTTATGGCGTCTGAAATCATCCGTGAAAAACTGATGCGTTTCCTGGGCGCTGAACTGCCGTACTCCGTGACCGTGGAAATTGAGCAGTTTGTGACTAACGAGCGCGGCGGCTACGACATTAACGGGCTGATCCTCGTTGAGCGTGAAGGGCAGAAGAAGATGGTGATTGGCAACAAAGGTGCCAAAATCAAAACCATCGGCATCGAAGCCCGTAAAGACATGGAAGAAATGTTCGAAGCCAAAGTGCACCTCGAACTGTGGGTTAAGGTGAAATCCGGCTGGGCCGACGACGAGCGTGCGCTGCGCAGCCTCGGTTATACCGACGACCTGAGCTAACCTAATGGAAGGCTGGCAACGGGCTTTTGTCCTGCATAGTCGCCCCTGGAGCGAAACCAGCCTTCTGCTCGACCTGTTCTCCGAAGAGTCCGGACGCGTCCGCCTGATAGCTAAAGGCGCGCGCTCCAAACGTTCTAATCTGAAAGGCACTTTACAGCCTTTTACCCCTCTGCTGGTTCGCTGGGGCGGCCGTGGCGAAGTTAAAACGCTGCGCAGCGCCGAAGCGGTCTCTCTGGCACTCCCCCTTAGCGGTATCACGCTCTACAGTGGCTTGTACGTGAATGAGCTGGTGGCTCGCGTTCTTGAGCAAGAAACCCGCTTTTCCGAGCTGTTCTTTGATTATCTCCACTGTATTCAGGCTTTAGCCGGAGCCATCGGCACGCCGGAGCCTGCGCTGCGCCGTTTTGAGCTGGCGCTGCTGGGGCATCTGGGTTACGGCGTGGACTTCCTGCACTGTGCCGGCAGCGGGGAGAGCGTGGACGACACCATGACCTACACTTATCGCGAAGAAAAAGGCTTCATTGCCAGCGTGGTGATTGGTAACAGCAGCTTTACCGGCCGCCAGCTCAGAGCACTTGCCGAACGCGAATTTCCGGACGCCGACACGCTGCGTGCCGCCAAACGCTTCACCCGCATGGCCCTCAAGCCTTATCTGCAGGGCAAGCCCCTCAAAAGCCGCGAGCTGTTCCGCCAGTTTGTGCCTAAAAAAACGCCACCTAAACCTTCGGATAGCTCACAGTAATCACAGAACGTAGCCAGGCTTTCCCCGGCAGGTGTACACTGCCCGGCATCTGTCTGCGAACTCTGAGGATTGTCATGGCTGAATTACTGTTAGGCGTCAACATCGATCACATCGCTACCCTGCGCAATGCGCGCGGTACGGCGTACCCGGATCCGGTTCAGGCCGCGTTTATCGCGGAGCAGGCGGGAGCCGACGGCATTACCGTGCACCTGCGCGAAGATCGCCGCCATATCACCGACCGTGACGTTCGCGTCCTGCGTGAAACCCTCGATACTCGCATGAACCTTGAAATGGCGGTCACCGAAGAGATGATCGGTATTGCCTGCCAGACGAAACCTCATTTCTGCTGCCTGGTGCCGGAAAAGCGTCAGGAAGTGACCACCGAAGGCGGCCTTGACGTCGCCGGTCAGTTAGACAAAATGCGCGATGCCTGCCAGCGTCTGGCCGATGCGGGCATTCTGGTGTCCTTGTTTATTGATGCCGACCATGCGCAGATTGACGCCGCGGTTGCCGTAGGCGCGCCTTACATTGAAATTCACACCGGCTGCTATGCGGATGCAGAGGATGAAGCGACTCAGGCCAAAGAGCTGGCGCGCATCGCCGAAGCCGCGAGCTATGCTGCTGCTAAAGGATTGAAGGTCAATGCTGGCCACGGCCTGACCTACCACAACGTCCAGGCCATCGCTCGTATTCCTGAAATGCATGAGCTGAACATTGGCCACGCGATTATCGGGCGTGCGGTGATGAGCGGTCTGAAAGAAGCCGTGGCTGAAATGAAACGCCTGATGCAGGAAGCGCGTCGCTAATGGCGATTCTGGGCCTCGGCACGGATATCGTGGAGATTGCGCGCATTGAGAGCGTAATCTCCCGCTCGGGCGACAGGCTGGCGAAACGCGTGCTGAGCCAGAACGAATGGGCTCAATATCAGGCTCATCAGCAGCCGGTGCGTTTTCTGGCTAAGCGTTTTGCGGTAAAAGAGGCGGCGGCTAAAGCGTTTGGCACCGGCATTCGCAACGGGCTGGCGTTTAATCAGTTCGAAGTGTTTAACGACCCGCTTGGCAAGCCTCAGCTGCGGTTTTGGGAAGAGGCGCAGCGGCTGGCGGAAAAAATGGGCGTGCGCTCGGTGCACGTTACGCTGGCGGACGAACGTCATTACGCCTGTGCGACGGTGATAATCGAAAGCTAGAGTTTATCCGCATGGTGGAGCAGCACGAACTTATCCCACAGCTGCTCTTCATTTTCTTTGTGCGCCGGGTCGCTGATAATCGTCCCTGGAATGGGGCAAACTTTCTGGCAGGTCGGGGTTTCGTAGTGGCCAACGCATTCCGTGCAGCGGTCGGTATCGATCTGGTAGATAGAATCTCCCATCGAGATAGCCTGGTTCGGGCACTCCGGCTCGCACATATCGCAGTTGATGCACTTCTTCGTAATTAATAACGCCATTTCAACCTGTTACCTGAACCCGCCGATCTAAAAGATATATTCACATTTCGCGCTCGAAAAATTGCAAAAGCATGTGTATTTAACCAGTATTAAATTTGATTAAACGAAGCTGCTTAAGCAAGGAAGTTTCGATGGCGCGCACTTTACCACAAAAGCAAATCATCCCCAATGACACTGAGCCTTTAAGTTTTGTGCTTTGTGTACTTTCAGTACGTGTTATCATTGAACTATTGGTCACGATAAACACGACAGGATCGTACTTATGGTACAGAGAGAGCAACTGCGCGAAGCATTCTCCCGCAGGCTGGCGCAGGCCTGCAGCGAAGCAAACCTCGATGAGTTTGGGCGCGGTATGGCAATAGCGCGCGCGCTGGGCGTTTCCTCCAAGGCCGTCAGCAAGTGGCTTAACGCTGAAGCTATGCCCAGGCAGGACAAGATGTACGAACTGGCGACTTTTCTCCAGGCCGATGTTCTGTGGCTCCAGCACGGCAGCGAAAGTGGCTATGTTGCCGAAGGGCGTGAAAATGCCGCCCATTCAGAAGAGGCGGCAATCTACGATTTCCAGCCGCGCGAAGAGCAGGGGTTCCGCATCGATGTGCTGGATATAGAAGCCAGCGCCGGGCCGGGGCGGCTGATTTCCAGCGAAGTGACTGAGACAATCAACCATATCGTTTACGACAGCCAGGAAGCGCTGGAACTGTTTGGCCACCGGCCTGCGTCGACGATCAAGGTGATTACCGTCACCGGCGACAGCATGTCCGGTACCATCGAACTGGGCGACTATATCTTTATGGACATCGGCAAAGATTATTTCGACGGGGACGGGATTTACGTGTTCCTCTATAAAGGGCAACTGCTGGTGAAGCGCCTGCAAATGACCCACGACTGCCTGCTGGTGCGTTCGGACAACCCCAAATATGCCGACTGGCGCATCAGCGAAGAGAACGAACAGAATCTCAAAATCATTGGCCGGGTGATGTATAGCCATTCGATTCGCCGTCACGCATGAATCCTTTCTCTCCTGCTGATGTTTCGAATCCCGCGCAAGCGGGTTTTTTTTACTTTGTATTTTAGATGGTTAGCTTACTTTTGCATTTTTTTATCTATAATTCGTACTTTTGGTTCTTGACTGATTTGTACTATTGGTTCAATATCAATTCATCGGCAGGACGCACCGACTCACAAGGCAAGTGAACGCTCCTTAACATCAGGCCCTGAAAAAGGGCACATACACCAAAGCAAGAAGCTTTGGGATATCGCAGAGATATCACCAAAGTTGATTGACAGGAGGTTGTATGGACGCACAGACACGCCGCCGCCGGCGCCGCGAAGCTAAGCAGGCCGTCTGGAAAGCCGCTAACCCGCTTTTCGTTGGGGTGAGGGCAAAACCTGACGCAAGGCCCATTCTCTCGTTAACCCGCAAACCTACGCCCCGGCCTGATAAGGCGCTGGAGGTCATTAACATTTATGGTCTGCAAATAATCCAGCAGGCTGAATACCATTCCCGGCTGCGTCAGAAGCTGGACGCCAGGCAGAGAAGCATTTATCAGGCCGCGCCGATGACGGAGTCCGGCTTACCGCAGGCTTCCGGCAGGCAAACCCGACGTGGGAAATCTATCCCGCTGATTTAATACCGCAGTCCTTCTTTACCCCAACGGCAGTTCGACACTTCAACCGAAGGTTCCCCCATGAATGACCAACCCGCAAATCTGGTCACGCAGTCTTTTGCGTGGCTGGCGGCGCTTGCCGCCGGTCTGGGTATCACGATACAGGATATGGTCTACATGATATTCGGACTGCTTAGCGTACTGATTTCACTGGCTTCGTGGCTGGGAGGCAGGCTGGATGCTCGCCGACAGCGCCTTGAAGACCAAAAGCGCACCCGCATCCTCCAGACGTTGGTGGATGACTTGCAGACCCGAAACCGAGCCGAGCAGATTGAGATTGTCAGGGCAGTCAGCGAGGTACTGAAAAAGGCAGGCAGCTAATGGCTCTTTCTCCCGGACTCAGAAAAGCATTATTCGGATTGTCAGGGGCGGGCGCTCTGACCATCGCCGGCACGCTACTGCCCGAGCTTGAAGGCGTGAGCTACACGCCGTATTACGATGTCGCCGGGGTGCTCACGGTCTGTTACGGCCATACCGGCAATGACATTATTCCCGATAAAACGTACAGCCCATCAGAGTGCCAGACCTTACTTGATAAAGATCTCCGCCCCGCAGCACAGGCGGTATCAAAAGCGGTTACCGTTCCTGTTAGTGAGTACCAACGCGCGGCATTAATCAGCTTTACCTATAACGTCGGGACCACCGCCTTCCTGCGCTCCTCCGTGCTAAGGACGTTAAATGCCGGAAATTACGAGCAGGCCTGCGCCGGGTTGAAAAAATGGATTTGGGCGGGCGGCAAACAGTGGCAAGGGCTAATCAACCGCCGCGAAGTCGAGTACCAGCTTTGTCGCTGGCCGGAGGCGGAAAAATGAAGCCGGTCACCCCGATTGTGCTGGTGGTTTTTGCTCTGCTTATCGCCAGCTGTTGGTGGTTTCATCAGCGCTATGACGCTCAAAAGCAAAGGGCTGAGTCAGCTTTGCAGCAGCTTGCTCAACAGAAAACTGAACTGCAAAACCTTGTGCAACGCCAGCGGGCGGTCGCCGGGCTTGATGCTCACTATAGCGAGGAGTTAACCCATGCCAGGCTCACCATTGAAAATCTGCAGCGTGATGTGGCCGCTGGTGCTCGGCGGCTGCGCGTCAGCGCCACCTGCCAAACAGTGCCTCACCCCACCTCCACCACCGGGCTGGATGATGCAGCCTCCCCCGGACTTACTGACGCCGCTGAACGGGATTATTTCCGTCTCCGGGAGCGTATCGAAACGAGCAACAAGCAGCTAGCGGGGCTGCAGGAGTACATCCGCAATCAGTGCCTGAGATAAGCCTCGAATTTTCGAGGCTTTTTTATTCCTACGTCAAAGAGGTCATTCCTATGTCTACATCCCTGAAGCACCCGATTGTTCTGGTTCACGGCCTGTTGGGTTTCGACAAAATCGGCGGGATCTATCCCTATTTCTACGGCATCAAAGAGGCGCTGGAGAAGGCCGGGGCTAAGGTCTACATCGCCACGCTTTCCGCGCTGAACAGCAATGAGATGCGCGGTGAACAGCTGCTTGAGTTTGTTCGTAAAGTGCAGGCCGAAACCGGTGCGGCGAAAGTTAACCTGATCGGCCACAGCCAGGGCCCGCTGGCCTGTCGTTACGTCGCGGCGACCCATCCGGATCTTATCGCCTCGGTGACCTCCGTGAACGGCGTTAACCACGGCTCTGAAGTCGCAGACCTGGTTCGCCTGGCGCTGAAGCCGGGGCGCTTGCCGGAGTCTATCGCCAATGCAGCGCTGTCGGCCTTTGGCCAGCTGCTTTCTGCCCTGGCCGGTGAGCCTCGCCTGCCTCAATCCGGCGTCGACGCTCTGGATGCGTTGACCAGCGAAGGGGTGGCGGCCTTTAACAAGAAGTACCCGCAGGGGCTTCCGGCAGAGTGGGGCGGCCAGGGTAAAGAGCTGGATAACGGCGTTTACTACTACTCATGGAGCGGGATTATCGACTACAACCCGCTGCATCAGGGGATGAACAACCTGGACCCGCTGCACGTCGCCATGCTGGCATTTTCCATCCTGTTTACCAACGAACGTTTCCAGAACGACGGCCTGGTCGGCCGCTACAGCAGCCATCTGGGCAAGGTGATTGGCTCGGATTATTCAATGGATCACGTTGATGCCATTAACCAGCTGGCCGGCGTGGTCGCCAACAACACCGACCCAGTGAAACTGTACGTCGACCATTTGGCTCGCCTGCAAGCGAAGGGACTGTAAGCCTGAACCTAACCGCCTGCGGGCGGTTTTTCTTTGGAGAAATCAATGAATGACACCACGCGTCCAGGCTTTCTGACGCCGTTGGGGGCATCGCCACACTACGACGATGCACTCGATGCGGATCTTACAGGCTGGATAGTCGGCGTATCAGGCCTGCCGCCGGAAATGGTGATGGCGAAGTGGAGCGATCCACCGCCCGCCACGCCGGAAGCTGGCATTACCTGGTGTGACTTTTTTACCAACGTGAAGCAGGCTGAAGCGCCTTTCTTCCATTCGCAGGACAGCGACCAGAGCGTGCTGCAAAGCACCGAATCCGTTGACGTCACCTGCGGCTTTTATGGTCCAGGAGCTCAGGCTGTGGCTGCTCTATTTCGCGATGGCCTGAACGTGCCGCAAAACAACGCCGAGCTGAACAGGCTGGATCTCACATTTTTGCAGTGCGGTGAAATCACGCCAGACCCTGAATTTATTAACAACCAGTGGCTACGCCGCTACACCCTCACCGTGACGCTGATGAAAACCTCCCCGGTGAACAAAAGCTGATGCAGGCCTACAACGCTCAAACGCTCTCTTCCGCGATGTGGGGACGGAACACTATTGTGGTGCGCAATACGTCATCTGGTGACCTGGTTTCGGCAAGCGGCGGGAGTCTGGGCGGGGGATATTCAGACACCTTCGGTTGAAGCGCCGTCTCAGGGCGGCAAATTCTTTGGTTTTGATATCAACAATCACTATATCGCCGGTTTTGACGACGGCGCATGGGAGAGGAAACTCTAATGGCTACAAATCAGTGTAAACCTTTTACAACCCGGCCTGACGCCAACGTCACGCCGTAAAATGAATGGGAAAATTTGCCCGCGCTGTTAAGCGGCTTTGCCGGCGGTAAGGCCAGCAGCGCTCAGGTGAATAAAGCGTTGCGCCAGGGAACATTTTGCGCGGCTGGGTTAGCACAATTTATCTCAGAAGTAGCCGATGCAGATGTGTTGGATGACGGCGACATTAACAATTTTGCCAGCATATTGAAAAATGCGGTCACCCAGGTGGCAAAACAAGCCACCGTTACGCTTTCAGGCCGGCCATTTGACCCGGAGCAATATCCCAACCTTGCGATTGCCTATCCCAACGCCGTTATCCCAGATATGCGTGGGCAGATGATAAAAGGTAAGCCCGTTAACGGGCGTGCTGTCCTCTGCGCTGAAGCTGACGGTATTAAATTGCATAACCACACGGCGAGTGCAGCGGCTACCGACTTGGGAACTAAAGGAACAGATGCGCAAGGTCAGCATTCTCATGCTATTCAAAATTACCCAGCTTATGAATGGAAGGTACCAGTGAATAACGGGATTTATGATGGGAATAAATACCACAGTATCTTCAACGGATGCTGCCGGTAGCCATGGCCATACCGTCACTGTTGATGCTGTCGGTAATACAGAAAACACCGTAAAAAATATGGCATTTAACTACATTGTGAAGCTTGCATAATTTTCCGGTTATAAATCTGGATAAATAATTATGTCATTTAAAATGAATGAAGCAGCACAAACTATTAAAATTTATAATCTGCGTGCAGATACCCAAGAGTTTATCGGTGCTGGTGATGCTTATATAGCGCCACATACTGGGTTACCAGCATATTGCACAGACATTGAACCGCCGAAAATTCCAGATAATCATGTGGCGATTTTTGATGAAAAAAAATTGCTCTGGACTCTGGTAGAGGATCATCGGAGCAAAACTGTTTATGACACCAGAACAGGCAATGCAATCACTGTCACAGAAATTGGCCCTTTACCTGACCACTCAACCTCTTTATCTCCCGATGGGGTCTATCAGAAATGGAATGGTAAGGCCTGGTGTTTCAGCGTAAAAAATTAATGTTGGATAGGCTATCCAGCATTAGCTTAGATCTCTTTTGTATATAGCAGGTGTTCCAGCATACATGGAGTTAGCGGGAACATTTGTTGTTACAACGCTGTTCGCAGCAATAACGCTGTTATCTCCAATAGTTATGCCGGGCAACACGACGGCACCTGCGCCGATCCATACGTTTTCCCCTATGTTTATCGGAGCTAGAATGTTTACACCATGACGCAAAGCCGGTTCTACATGGTGACTGACCGTGGTTAACGTTACGTTGGGGCCAATCATGGTTCCTGTTTTTATTGTTATCATCTCATTATCAAGGAAGTTACATCCAACATTAACAAGCACTTCACCGGAAAAATGTATATTTCCAAATTCAAAATAAAAAGGTGCTACTATAGATGATTTATTATCAATTTTAATTCCGGCCTTGGAAAGTATCTTGTTTTTCTTTCTCCGAGACGAATATGATGTATTGAAAAATAACCTGGCTTTTTTGGGTTCTAATTTTTTCTTGAGCAAGTAAAAATAATATCTAATCATTTTTGTGTTTAAACCTTAGCACCAATATCGTGCATTTTTCCCAGTATTTTCGAGCCCACTGAGTATCTATGAAGAAGAGGATGTGGAGGGATATGATACGCGGTTTTGTGCCATCTGTGTATTTTCCCCAGCAGTTTTTGCTAGCAACACCTGCCAGATCTGCTATTTGGTTACCAGAGTATCCTGGCTCGATTTCTCGCGCTTAAAGTTGTGCTGGAGTGGGGCGAGTATTCTTCGACTAGCCGTATAATTAACCTCTTAAAAGCCCCCGAAAGAACTCCGTGTCAAATCGGTTTGAGCAGGAAGGCCGTTACGGCTGCATGACAATTGGTACCACGCTGATTTTCTGTTTAGCTTTGAGGTTGATGCTAACCGCTTTGCGATTTCGGCACGAATTTTTCCCAGTTCAACGGTGGTCAGATCGTTTGTGCTCATCCTTCTTCCTTTCGGGTTTGGTTGTGGCTTTTCTACCTTCCTTATGTGATTAACGATAGCGCTATTGATGTTACCTAAAACGAAGGTTTTTTATATGTGATCGTAGATTGAGAATTAACAGCTCTGATGTTGAGTAGCCGGAAACATTGGGTGATATTATCATCCAATAGTATTATTGATTGCCGGGAGTTCTATCCCTGTGTCAATTTCTCCCTAAACCAGCTTCCTCACCAACGCCTCGCTCTGGCGAATCCGCTCCGGCGCGTTTTCCAGATCCTGCTGCACCAGCGCCATAAATAGCAGGTCTGTCAGCATCATCTGGGCGCTAGTGGAGGAGATGGCCGCGCTACGCGTCGCCTGTTCTTCTGCGATGGTGTAGAGACACAGGCTGGCGCGTTGCTGTAAAGCGTTAGGCGTGAATCCGGTAATGGCGAGGATTTTCGCGCCTGCGTTAAGCGCTTCATCGGCGGCCAGATTTATCTCCCGGCGCTCGCCCGAATAGGAAATGGCGAGCAGCACGTCTTCCGGCGTCATTGCCTGTACGGTTGCCAGTAGGGCATGCATATCCTGCTCGGCGACGGCGTGAATGCCAATCTTCATTAACTTCCACGAAAAATTCTTCGCTACAAGGCCAGAGGCGCCTATTCCCACCAGCATCACGCGCCGCGCATTGCGCAGCAGTGAAACGCTCGCCAGCAGCTTCTCTTCCGCATTGATATCCAGCGTGGCGTGCATCGCCGCGATATTCTCTTTAATCAACTTCTCCCCAACAAGCCGCAGCGGGTCATCCCCTAAAATTTGGTTATGCACCGGCACGGAGTTAGGATTTTGGCCGCTGGCGAGCGCTTCGCTGATGGCCAGCTTCATCGCTGGAAAGCCTTTGAACCCGAGCTTCTGCGCGAATTTTACGACGCTGGACTGGCTGACGCCGGCTTCTTCCGCCAGCTGCTGTGAACTGAGATGGCGTGCACGATCGGGCTCGGCGAGCAGAAAGTCGGCCAGCTTGCGGTCACTCTGGGCCAGCATGGCGTAACGGCTTCGAATGCGCAGTAAACAGTTCATTTCACCTCCGGGACGGCAATTCCGATAACGACTTGCCTGTATAAGCATCTGAGCGAATTATAAATTCCATTATAGAGCAATGTTACCGAATTAAATATTCTGATGTGCCGTGGGCTGCGGGCCAGGATTGCTCGCGGAAAACCATGAGGCTATCTGTTAGGCTTTAAGGGAGCATAATTTTGTGAACGCGAGTCTTAAAGGAGCCCGTATTGACTACCCACCACCCGCGCCGCGTCGTCTTTTTTGATTTGGATGGCACCTTACATCAGCAGGACATGTTCGGCAGTTTTCTGTTTTACCTCCTGCGCCGTCTGCCGTTGAACGCGCTGCTGGTGGTTTTACTGCTGCCTCTGGTCGGAGGCATGATGCTTATTCAAGGTAGCGCTGCCCGCCAGCCGATGAGCCTGCTACTGTGGGGCGCGACGTTTGGGCGAAGTGAGGCTCGCCTGCAGCAACTGCAGAGCGATTTCGCAGTCTGGTTTCGCAAGAAGGTGAAGGCATTTCCCGTTGTCCAGCAGCGGCTGACGGACTATTTGCACAGCGCGAATGCTGACGTCTGGCTGATTACAGGCTCGCCTCAGCCGTTGGTTGAGAAGGTCTATTTTGATACGCCGTGGCTGCCGGAGGTGAAGGTGATTGCCACGCAGATTGCACGAGGCTATGGAGGGTGGATTGTTACCCTTCGCTGCCTCGGCCATGAAAAAGTGGTTCAGCTGGAGCAGCACATAGGAGCCCCGCTGCGGCTTTACAGCGGCTACAGCGACAGCCATCAGGACAATCCGCTGCTGTATTTCTGCGAGCATCGCTGGCGCGTCACGCCGCAGGGAGAGTTGCAGCAGCTCGAGTAGGGCGTTTTGAATCCGTTAAGCGGTGTGTATAATGCGCCGCCCACTTATGCCGCGGAGAGCGTTGTGTCAGAGACAGAATTTACCCATGAACACTGGATGCGTCATGCCCTGACCCTCGCTCAGCGGGCGTGGGATGAAGGTGAAGTGCCCGTCGGCGCGGTGCTGGTGCATAACAACCAGGTCATTGGTGAAGGCTGGAATCGCCCTATAGGCCGTCACGACCCTACGGCCCATGCTGAAATTATGGCGCTTCGCCAGGGCGGACTGGTGCTGCAAAACTATCGTCTGCTGGATACCACGCTCTACGTCACGCTTGAACCTTGCGTCATGTGCGCAGGGGCGATGGTGCACAGCCGCATTGGCCGCTTAGTGTTCGGCGCGCGTGACGCCAAAACGGGCGCAATTGGTTCGCTGATGGACGTACTCGGCCATCCCGGGATGAACCATCAGGTGCAGGTCAGTGAAGGGGTGCTCGCGTCAGAGTGCTCAGCCATGCTGAGCGATTTTTTTCGCGCTCGTCGTCTTGAGAAAAAGGCCCTAAAGGAAAAGGCCCATAGGTCGGATTAGCCAGCTCTATCGGGGCGACCGCAGGGTAAGCCTCGGCAAACTTGTCCACCTGAGCCGTTTTTTTCTCTTTCTCCTGTAAATACCCTTCCAGACTAAGCTGATACTTGCGGATGTTTTCCACATACGCGTAAGCCTCGTGTCCACGAGCATATCCATAGGTTGTTTTGCTGTAATAAGGCTTAAGGCTCAGCAGCGGCAGGCGTGTCTTCACATCGGCCCAGCTGTCCGGGTTGCCTTTCTGTTTTGCCGTCAGCTGACGAGCATCGAGCATATGGGCATAGCCCATGTTGTAGGCCGCCAGCGCGAACCAGATGCGTTCGTATTCCGGGACTGAGCTCGGCACTTTGCTCATCATATCTTTCAGATAACGGCTGCCGCCGCTGATGCTTTGCTCTGCATCCAGCCTGTCGACGACCCCAAGACTCTGTGCTGTATTTTTCGTCAACATCATCAGCCCGCGCACGCCGGTTGGCGAAGTAGCGTGGGTATCCCAGTGGGATTCCTGATAGGAAATTGCGGCCAGCAGCGGCCAGTCGATTTCGTCGGCGTATTTTTCAAACAGCGGCTGTAGATCCGGCAGAACTGCATCCACCGCATTCAGGAAGGTTCGGGTATCGACGTAATCAAAATCACCGATATGGCCGAGATATTTTTCCTCAAGCCTTGCCAGCGTGCCGTTGCTGCTAATCTGATTGTAGAAATCGAGCAGGGCGGCGCTCATGCTGTCGTCGCCGTCACGCGCCGAAAACCAGGTAACAGGCTGTTCATCGGTCACGTCCAGAGCGACGGCCAACTGGGGATGTACGCGCTGGAAAATACTGATGGCGATACTATCAGAGATAGTAAAGGCGATATTGCCGTCCACCACCTGCTGCAGAAGCTGATTGCTGGTCTGTTTGGCGTCAATGCTCCAGCTAAGATCGGGATACTGGCTTTCCTTTAGCTTTTGCAGATCGCTGACCACAGCCTGGCCGGAAGAGAGCACCAGCTGCGAAGGTTTAACGCCGCCAAGTGACTTCGGACGTGGGCTGCCCACGCGGTAAACCATTTGCTGCGAAACCGAGTAATAGGTTGGCCCTGCCTGGTAATCGCTGCTGCGGCGCGAGTTATACACCAGCCCGGCGGCAAGCAGGTCGGCTTTGTCATTGTCCAGGTCGTCGAACAACGCGTTGATGTTTGGCCGTACCACGACTTTGAGCTTCACGCCCAGGTAATCTGCAAACTCGCTGGCGAGCTCATAATCAAGTCCGGTCGCCTTGCCGTTAATCATCGTCCAGGTGAGCGGCGATGAAATGGTACTGACGCGCAGAACCCCCCGCGCTTTTATCGCGGCGATACGGTTTTCGGCCTGATTGAAACCTGGAATGGAGGGCCATAATGCCACTGCCAGCAACAAGGTGACGATACCGATAAGCAGATAATTAATCTTTATTCTTTTCAAATAGATAACATTCTGCAGCAGGATAAGCCTTAGCCAACAATAAACATGATTTGTCTGAACCCCGTGAGTGAATGAGGCGCATTTTGCGTAAGAAAACGCCAGTAAGCAACTTTTAAGAATATATCGTTTACTTTTCGTGCAATAAAAACTTCTGCTGTTATTTCTACGCAAACGGTTTCGTCACGGCGGAGGATTCTCTATAATGACGCCCGTTTTCCCCCCTTCGCCCTGAAGACGAGAGATCTTTAATGATGGAAATTCTGCGTGGTTCGCCTGCTCTTTCGGCATTTCGTATTAACAAACTCCTGGCCCGTTTTAACGATGCTAACCTCCCGGTAAGCGACATTTATGCCGAGTATGTTCATTTTGCCGACCTCGAAGCTCCGCTGAACGCTGATGAGCTTGCTCGCCTGCAGCGGCTGTTGAAGTATGGTCCAACTCTCGCAGAACATGCGCCTGAAGGAACCTTGCTGCTGGTCACCCCGCGCCCTGGCACCATCTCCCCCTGGTCTTCTAAAGCCACCGACATTGCCCACAACTGCGATCTGCCACAGATTAAGCGCCTTGAGCGCGGCGTGGCCTGGTACGTTACCGGCAGCACGCTGACCGCCGAACAGCTGCAGGACGTTGCCGCGCTGCTGCACGACCGCATGATGGAGAGCGTGTTTACCTCTCTGAACGATGCGCAGCAGCTGTTTACCCGGCAGCAGCCCGCTCCGGTGCAGAGCGTTGACCTGCTCGGCAAAGGGCGTAACGCGCTGGTGGAGGCGAATATCCGTCTGGGCCTGGCGCTGGCGGAAGACGAAATCGACTACCTGCAGGATGCGTTCAGCAAGCTTGGCCGCAACCCGAACGACATCGAACTGTACATGTTTGCTCAGGCGAACTCCGAACACTGTCGCCATAAAATCTTTAACGCCGACTGGATTATCGACGGGCAGAAGCAGCCGAAGTCCCTGTTCAAGATGATCAAAAATACCTTCGAGAAAACGCCGGATTACGTGCTGTCTGCCTATAAAGACAACGCGGCGGTCATGGAAGGTTCAGCCGTGGGGCGCTTCTTCGCCGATCGTGAGGCGGGGCGCTACGACTTCCATCAGGAAGAGGCGCATATCCTGATGAAGGTTGAAACCCACAACCACCCGACCGCTATCTCCCCGTGGCCGGGTGCAGCAACGGGTTCCGGCGGTGAAATCCGTGACGAAGGCGCTACCGGGCGCGGTGCCAAGCCAAAAGCTGGCCTGGTCGGTTTCTCCGTTTCCAACCTGCGTATTCCAGGCTTTGAACAGCCGTGGGAACAGGATTTTGGTAAGCCAGACCGCATCGTTACCGCGCTGGATATCATGACCGAAGGCCCACTGGGCGGGGCGGCATTCAACAACGAATTTGGCCGTCCGGCGCTGACCGGCTACTTCCGTACCTACGAAGAGCAGGTTAACAGCCACAACGGCGTAGAGCTGCGCGGCTACCACAAACCTATCATGCTCGCCGGCGGCATCGGTAACATCCGGGCCGACCATGTGCAGAAGGGCGAAATCACCCCTGGCGCTAAGCTGATTGTGCTGGGTGGCCCGGCGATGAACATCGGCCTCGGCGGCGGCGCAGCGTCGTCTATGGCATCCGGCCAGTCCGATGCCGATTTAGATTTTGCTTCCGTTCAGCGTGATAACCCGGAAATGGAACGCCGCTGTCAGGAAGTGATCGACCGCTGCTGGCAGATGGGCGAAGACAACCCGATTCTGTTTATCCACGACGTTGGCGCGGGTGGCCTGTCTAACGCCATGCCTGAGCTGGTCAGCGATGGTGGCCGCGGCGGCCGCTTTGAACTGCGCGACATTCTTAACGACGAGCCGGGCATGAGCCCGCTTGAAGTCTGGTGTAACGAATCCCAGGAGCGCTACGTGCTGGCCGTTGCGCCAGAGCAGCTGCCGCTGTTTGACGAACTTTGCCGCCGCGAGCGCGCGCCGTATGCGGTGATTGGGGAAGCCACCACCGAACAGCACCTGACGCTCAACGACAGCCACTTTGATAATCAGCCTATTGATATGCCGCTGGACGTGCTGCTGGGCAAAACGCCGAAGATGGAGCGTAACGTCGAGACGCTGAAAGCCAAAGGTGAAGTCTTCAACAGCAGTGAGATCTCCATTGCCGATGCGGTGAAACGCGTTCTGCATCTGCCGACGGTGGCTGAAAAAACCTTCCTCGTGACCATCGGCGACCGTACGGTAACCGGTATGGTGTCCCGCGATCAGATGGTTGGCCCGTGGCAGATCCCGGTCGCAAACTGCGCGGTCACCACCGCCAGCCTGGATAGCTACTACGGCGAAGCGATGTCTATCGGCGAACGTGCGCCAGTTGCGCTGCTGGACTTTGCGGCTTCCGGTCGCCTGGCCGTAGGCGAAGCATTAACCAACATCGCGGCAACCCAAATCGGTTCCCTGAAGCGCATCAAACTGTCTGCAAACTGGATGGCCGCAGCCGGTCACCCTGGTGAAGACGCTGGCCTGTACGAAGCGGTTAAGGCCGTTGGCGAAGAGCTTTGTCCGGCGCTGGGGATAACCATCCCGGTTGGCAAAGACTCCATGTCGATGAAAACCCGCTGGCAGGAAGGTAACGAGCAGCGTGAGATGACTTCTCCGCTGTCGCTGGTGATTACCGCGTTTGCCCGAGTGGAAGACGTGCGTGGCACCGTGACTCCGCAGCTTGGCACCGAAGATAACGCTCTGCTGCTGATCGATTTAGGCAAAGGTCACAACGCGCTGGGCGCCACCGCGCTGTCTCAGGTTTACCGCCAGTTGGGGGACAAGCCAGCGGACGTACGCAGCGTTGAGCAGCTTAAAGGCTTCTGGGACGCGATGCAGGCGCTGGTTGCAGATCGCAAACTACTGGCCTGGCACGACCGCTCCGACGGCGGCCTGCTGGTCACCCTGGCGGAAATGGCCTTTACCGGCCACTGCGGCGTGGATGTTGACATCGCAGGCCTCGGCAGCGATCGCCTGGCCGCATTGTTTAACGAAGAGCTGGGTGGCATTATCCAGGTTCGTGCCGAAGATCGTGAGGGCGTGGAGGCGCTGTTGGCCGAACACGGCCTGGCGGATTGCGTGCATTATCTCGGTAAGGCCGTTGAAGGTGACCGGTTCACCATCAGCGCTGACGGTCATGCGGTGTTCAGCGAAAGTCGCACCACGCTGCGTATGTGGTGGGCAGAAACCACCTGGCAGATGCAGCGCCTGCGTGATAACCCGGCCTGCGCCGACGAAGAGCACAACGCGAAGGCTAACGACAACGATCCTGGCCTTAACGTGAAGCTGAACTTTGATATCAAAGAAGATATTGCCGCGCCGTTCATCGCAACCGGCGCGCGCCCTAAAGTGGCTATCCTGCGCGAGCAGGGCGTTAACTCCCACGTTGAGATGGCTGCCGCCTTCCACCGTGCTGGCTTTGACGCCATTGACGTTCACATGAGTGACCTGCTGGCGGGCCGCACCGGTCTGGAAAGTTTCCACACGCTGGTGGCCTGCGGCGGATTCTCTTACGGCGACGTGCTGGGTGCAGGGGAAGGTTGGGCGAAGTCCATCCTGTTTAACGCTCGCGTGCGCGATGAGTTTGAAACCTTCTTCCATCGCCCGGAAACGCTGGCGCTTGGCGTCTGTAACGGCTGTCAGATGATGTCCAACCTGCGTGAACTGATTCCAGGCAGTGATTTGTGGCCGCGCTTTGTGCGTAACCAGTCCGATCGCTTTGAAGCGCGCTTCAGCCTGGTTGAAGTGACTTCAAGCCCATCGCTGCTGCTGCAGGGCATGGCTGGTTCCCATATGCCTATCGCGGTTTCTCACGGTGAAGGTCGCGTGGAAGTCCGTGATGCCGCTCATCTCGCCGCGCTTGAGAGCAAAGGGCTGGTGGCGCTGCGCTTCGTGGATAACTTCGCGAACGTGACGGAAACCTATCCGGCTAACCCGAACGGTTCACCGAACGGGATAACGGCAGTGAGTAACGAAAGCGGCCGTGTGACAATCATGATGCCGCACCCTGAGCGTGTGTTCCGCACCGTGAGCAAC
Organism: Cedecea sp. P7760; assembly: GCF_013386425.1. Lineage (NCBI taxonomy): Bacteria > Pseudomonadati > Pseudomonadota > Gammaproteobacteria > Enterobacterales > Enterobacteriaceae > Cedecea > Cedecea sp. P7760. The sequence continues at coordinate 40,173 of NZ_JACARU010000024.1, forward strand.
TCCTGGCACCCGGCAGAGTGGGGCGAAGACAGCCCGTGGATGCGCATTTTCCGTAACGCGCGTAAACAGCTGGGCTGATTACCCTCAGCCCGTCCTCACCCTAAAAGGGAGAGGGGAAAAAAGTTGAAAGGCTCCGATCCGTTTCCCTCGCCCCTCCGGGGAGAGGGCCAGGGTGAGGGGCTTTTTTGTCACTAAATCCCGACACACCCGCTTTTAATGTGTCTCCAAATGGAGACATATAAATCATTGATATTTATTGGTTTGGTGGTTGTTATTAAAGAGTGTTGCAAAATGGCGACACTAAGAATGAAAAACAGTCACAATATATTCTTTGCGAAAATCAATTAATATCAATTAAAACAATGTGTTAATTTTATTTTGTTAAGGTTGGCACGATATCTGCTTAATAACAGCCAGTGGCTCATTCAATCTCTTATGTCAGCGTCTTCTCAGACAGACTACATAAACCGCCGAATGACGCACAAAAAGGTGCCTGCCGTCCAATATTTGATAAATGCCTTCGGGCTTATCATGCTCCGGGCGAAACGTTGAGTAAGGCACCACCTAATTCCTAAGTAAAGGCAGGGTTTTTGACCCTGCCTTTATTGTTTCTGGCAAACTCATCTTTCCACCACGCGCAATCGCGGCTAGCATCGTGTCATACAGGTAATGTGAGATGAAGCTATTGAACCAGTGGCATTTTTTCCCTCGATCTTTGCGCCAGCTTGTCATGATGGCCTTCTTATTAGTGCTGGTACCGCTGCTGGTGCTTGCCTGGCAGGCCTGGCAAAGCCTGAACGCGCTAAGCGCCCAGGCCGCGCTGACTAACCGCACCACGCTGATTGACGCTCGCCGCAGCGAGGCGATGACCAATATTGCTCTGGAAATGGAGCGCAGCTACCGGCAATACTGCGTGCTGGATGACTCCCGTCTTGCTCAGCTGTATCAGGGCCAGCGCCAGCGCTATGCTCAAATGCTCGAAGCCCATTCATCTGTTCTACCCGATCCCAGGCTTTATCAATCGCTCAGTCAGTCATTGAGCGACCTTACCGAACTAAAATGTAAAAACAGCGGGCCAGAAGCCGCGGCGGCGAACCAGCTTGAACAGTTTGCTTCGGCCAATGCCGAAATGGTTCAGGCGACCAGGACGGTGGTGTTCTCCCGTGGGCAACAGCTACAGCAGGAAATCGCCGAGCGAGGCCAGTTCTTCGGCTGGCAGGCGCTGGTGCTGTTTCTGCTGAGCCTTGGCCTGGTTATCATCTTCACCCGCATGATTATCGGCCCGGTCAAAGGCATTGAACGGATGATCAATCGGCTGGGGGAAGGGCGTACGCTTGGCAATAGCGAGGTGTTTAAAGGGCCGAGAGAGCTACGCTCCGTGGGGCAGCGCATTGTCTGGCTCAGCGAACGCCTGGCCTGGCTTGAATCCCAGCGGCATGAATTTCTCCGCCATCTTTCCCATGAATTAAAAACGCCGCTTGCCAGCATGCGGGAAGGGACGGAACTGCTTGCCGATCAGGTTGCCGGGCCGCTGAATGCCGACCAGAAAGAGGTTGTGGCCATACTCGACAGCAGCAGCCGCCATCTGCAAAGGCTGATTGAACAGCTGCTGGACTACAACCGCAAACTGGCGGACGCCGCGGTGACGCTGGAAAAGGTCGAGCTGGCCCCGCTGGTAGAAATGGTTATCTCTGCGCACAGCCTGCCGGCGAGAGCTAAAATGATGCATACCGAGATTCAGCTAAGCCCGAAAGCCTGCCTGGCAGAAACGACTCTGCTGATGAGCGTGCTGGATAATCTCTACTCCAATGCGGTGCACTATGGCAGTGAATCCGGTACCATTTATCTCCGTAGTTCGCAGGTTGGCGCGATGTTGCACATTGAGGTCGCGAATACCGGCGAACCGATTCCGGCTACGGAACAAGAGATGATTTTTGAGCCTTTCTTCCAGGGTAGTCACCAGCGGAAGGGTTCGGTAAAGGGAAGTGGCCTGGGACTGAGTATCGCCAGGGATTGCATTCGACGCATGCACGGAAAGCTTAGCCTGATTAACGCTAACAGCGCGGAAGTTTGTTTCCGTATCGAATTACCGGTTTTCCCTGAGAATGATTAAAACGATGAAAGTACTTTTATTGCGTGAGCCACGCCGCGGGGCTTTGCCTCGCCTCATTTGCTGGGTATCCGGCGCACTGGCAGGTGCCGCACTGCTGACGGGCTGCGTGGCCAAAAGCGTTTCCAGCAGCCTTGACGAGGCCCACAAACCGCATATCCCGGAACAACAAATTCCTGATTACCTGTCCACGGACTGCGCCGAAATATGGGCGCTGACGGGGCATGACGTCAGCAGCAATCCACTTTACTGGCTGCGCGGCATGGACTGCGCCCAGCGCCTGCCGCCGGCAGAAGCCAGGGCGGAAGCTCGGCAGTGGCCGGCAGAAACCTGGCAGGATACGTTCAAGCGCGGCATTTTGCTCTCTACGGCTAAAATTACCCCGACCGAGCGCCGCCGCTACATGACCCAGCTCGACACCATGACCCATGAGGTGCCGGTGCAGGTCCGTTCTCTGTTTGAGATTTGGCGCGACGGCCAGTCTTCTTTGCTCAAACTCTCGGATGAGCGCACGCGCTACAGCAAGCTTCAGCAATCAACCGACGGCGAGCTGGATACGCTGCGCGAGCAGCAGCAGCGCCTGCGCAGCCAGCTTGACCTCACCACGCGCAAGCTGGAAAACCTTACCGATATTGAACGTCAGCTTTCAAGCCGCAAGCCGGGAAGCAATTTAGTGCCGGACACGCACAGTTCGGACGACAACGATGACGACGCTTCAAACAAATCGCAGCCGGAGGCAAAACCATGACGCAAAGGAAACCCGCGCGCTTATTGTTAGTGGATGACGATCCTGGCCTGCTCAAGCTGCTGGGAATGCGCCTTTCGAGCGAGGGCTATACGGTCACCACGGCGGAAAGCGGCGCCGAAGGGCTGAAGGTCCTTGCGCGAGAAAAAATCGATCTGGTGATTAGCGACCTCAGAATGGATGAAATGGACGGCATGGCGCTGTTCGCGGAGATCCAAAAAGGTCAGCCGGGATTGCCGGTGATCATTCTGACCGCCCACGGTTCCATTCCGGATGCCGTGGCGGCGACCCAGCAGGGCGTGTTCAGCTTCCTGACTAAACCGGTAGACAGAGATGCGCTCTATCAGGCCATCGACAATGCGCTGGAGCATACGGTCATTGCCGGAGATGACATGTGGCGGGATACCATTGTGACCCGCAGCCCAATTATGCAGCGCCTGCTCGAACAGGCGCGCATGGTGGCGCAGTCGGACGTCAGCGTGTTGATTAACGGGCAAAGCGGGACCGGGAAAGAGATCCTGGCTCAGGCGATACACAACGCCAGCCCACGCAGTAAAAAAGCTTTTATCGCCATTAACTGTGGCGCGTTGCCGGAGCAGCTGCTGGAGTCCGAGCTGTTTGGTCATGCGCGCGGGGCGTTTACCGGCGCGGTCAGCAGCCGTGAAGGGCTGTTCCAGGCGGCGGAAGGCGGAACCCTGTTTCTCGATGAAATCGGTGATATGCCGATTCCGCTCCAGGTTAAGCTGCTGCGTGTCCTGCAGGAGCGGAAAGTTCGTCCGCTGGGCAGCAACCGCGACCTGGACATTGACGTGCGCATTATCTCCGCCACGCACCGGGACCTGCCTAAAGCGATGGAGCGCGGCGAGTTTCGTGAAGATCTCTTCTATCGCCTTAACGTCGTGAACCTGAAAATCCCTGCTTTGCACGAACGTGCTGAAGATATCCCGCTGCTGGCGAATCATTTATTACGTCAGTCCGCCGACAGGCATAAGCCGTTCGTTCGTAGTTTCTCGACCGATGCCATGAAGCGCCTGATGACGGCGAGCTGGCCGGGTAACGTGCGCCAGCTGGTGAACGTCATTGAGCAATGCGTGGCGCTAACCTCAGCCCCGGTGATTGGCGAAGCGCTGGTGGAGCAGGCGCTGGAAGGTGAAAACACCGCCTTGCCGACATTTGTCGAAGCCCGCAACCAGTTCGAGCTAAACTATCTACGTAAGCTGCTGCAAATTACCAAGGGGAATGTCACCCATGCTGCACGTATGGCGGGGCGTAACCGAACCGAATTCTATAAATTACTGGCCAGGCATGAACTCGAGGCCAATGACTTTAAAGAGTAGGCTGTGATAGTGTGAGCAACCGATTACTAATAGTAAAAACGCCGCGCGGGGATACCGGTAATACCATGAAAAAAATTGATGCGATTATTAAACCTTTCAAACTGGACGATGTGCGTGAAGCGCTGGCTGAAGTAGGCATCACCGGCATGACGGTGACGGAAGTTAAAGGCTTTGGCCGTCAGAAAGGGCACACCGAACTGTACCGCGGTGCCGAGTACATGGTGGATTTTCTGCCGAAAGTAAAAATTGAAATCGTGGTCACCGACGACATCGTTGATACCTGCGTGGATACCATTATTCGTACGGCTCAGACCGGCAAGATCGGCGACGGCAAGATTTTCGTCTTCGATGTGGCGCGCGTGGTGCGTATCCGTACCGGTGAAGAAGACGACGCGGCGATTTGATGTAGATTTTTACCCTCACCCTTGGGCAGAATCTGTCCTTTACCCCCTCGCCCCTTTGGGGAGAGGGCTGGGGTGAGGGGCATCCGTACTGAACTACATCACCTTGTGCGGGCCAAAACACTCATAGTGAATGCTGTCTTTATCCACGCCAATCTTCACCAGCTGTTCTGCGGCAAAACGCATAAAGTTGATCGGGCCGCAGAGATAAAACTGCATCGCCGGGTCGCTTAATTTCCCTTCAATTTCCAGCAAGTTCATCAACCCCGTGGAGTTAAAGCGCGCCAGTTCACGATCCTCTGCGGACGGCTCGCGGTACCAGACGTGGCTTTCAAACTTCGGCAGCTTAGCGCCAAGGCCTTTCACTTCCTCGTCAAACGCATGGACCCCACCGTGTTCGGCAGCGTGCAGCCAGTTTACCTGTGCCTGATGGCCGCTGTTCGCCAGCGTATCCAGCATCGCAAGCATTGGCGTCTGGCCCACGCCTGCGGAGATCAGCGTCACCGGCGTTTCTGGTTTAACGTCCATGAAAAAATCCCCTGCCGGCGAGGCAAGATGCACCCGATCCCCGGCCTGAGCGTGATTGTGCAGCCAGTTTGAGACCATGCCCTTATCTTCACGCTTAACGGCGATACGGTAGCTTTTACCGTTCGGCTGGCGGGTCAAAGAATACTGGCGAATTTCCTGATGCGGGAAACCGGCGGGCTTCAGCCAGACGCCAAGGTATTGTCCCGGCTGGTAATCTGCCACCGGGCCGCCGTCGAGCGGAATCAGTTCAAAGCTGGCGATCAGCGAGCTTTGTTCCTTTTTCTCAACGATGGTGAACGGCCGAGTGCCTTCCCAGCCGCCCTGCTTAGCGGCGTTATCCTGGTAAATCTCCGACTCGCGGTTAATGAAGACCTGAGCCAGCACGCCGTAGGCTTTACCCCATGCGTCCAGCACTTCCTGCCCCGGGCTGAACATCTCGTCCAGGGTTGCCAGCAGGTGGCCGCCCACGATGTTGTACTGCTCGGGTTGGATCTGGAAGGTGGTGTGCTTCTGGGCGATTTTCTCCACGGCAGGCAGCAGCGCGGCCAGGTTTTCAATGTTTGCCGCATAGGCGCAAATGGCGTTGAACAGCGCTTCACGCTGATCGCCGTTGCGCTGGTTGCTCATATTAAAAATCTCTTTCAGCTCAGGGTTATGGCTGAACATACGCTCGTAGAAGTGGGCGGTGAGCTTGGGGCCGGTGGCGGCCAGCAGAGGGATAGTCGACTTAACAACGGCGATGGTTTGTGCGTCTAGCATGGCGGTCTCCATAAACAGCGTAGTGTATAAATTGCATTTTAAATGCATCTTATAGAAATGGCCTTATGTTGTAAATGGGTTATCGTTGTTAACGACTGAGGTCACAGAACATGAAAAATACGCATCTCGTTGATGAAGAAATATCCGGCAAAAAAGCGCTTATTTTATTGCCTGAAAGCCTGATTTCATGCCTGGGTAATCGTTTGCGTAAAAACCTCTGTCAAGCCCTATCACCGGGAAGGGTTTCGGTTTACACTGTTGCCCGTCGCCCAAAAGGGCCCCCTCATTGCAGTAAAATTTTTACCGTTAGCTGAGTCAGGAGATGCGAATGTTAAAGCGTGAAATGAACATTGCCGATTATGATGCCGAGCTGTGGCAGGCCATGGAGCAAGAGAAAGTACGTCAGGAAGAGCACATTGAACTGATCGCCTCCGAAAACTACACCAGCCCGCGCGTGATGCAGGCTCAGGGTTCTCAGCTGACAAACAAATATGCTGAAGGTTACCCAGGCAAGCGCTACTACGGCGGTTGCGAATATGTGGATATCGTCGAGCAGCTGGCTATCGACCGTGCCAAAGAGCTGTTTGGCGCAGACTATGCGAACGTGCAGCCGCACTCCGGCTCCCAGGCTAACTTCGCGGTATACACCGCGCTGCTGCAGCCGGGCGATACCGTGCTGGGTATGAACCTGGCGCAGGGCGGCCACCTGACTCACGGCTCCCCGGTTAACTTCTCCGGCAAACTGTACAACATCATTCCTTACGGTATTGATGAGTCCGGTAAAATTGACTACGAAGACATGGCTAAGCAGGCTAAAGAGCACAAGCCGAAGATGATCATCGGCGGCTTCTCTGCCTACTCCGGCGTGGTTGACTGGGCAAAAATGCGTGAAATCGCAGACAGCATCGGTGCTTACCTGTTCGTTGACATGGCACACGTTGCGGGTCTGATTGCCGCAGACGTTTACCCGAACCCGGTGCCACACGCTCACGTTGTGACCACCACCACCCACAAAACCCTGGCGGGTCCACGCGGTGGCCTGATCCTGGCGAAGGGCGGCGACGAAGATCTTTATAAGAAACTGAACTCTGCCGTGTTCCCAAGCGCACAGGGCGGCCCGCTGATGCACGTTATCGCGGCCAAAGCCGTGGCGCTGAAAGAAGCCATGGAGCCAGAGTTCAAGGTTTACCAGCAGCAGGTTGCCAAAAACGCCAAAGCGATGGTGGAAGTGTTCCTGAACCGTGGCTACAAAGTGGTCTCCGGCGGGACTGAAAACCACCTGTTCCTGCTGGATCTGGTGGACAAAAACCTGACCGGTAAAGAAGCTGACGCTGCCCTGGGCCGCGCCAACATCACCGTGAACAAAAACAGCGTGCCAAACGATCCGAAGAGCCCGTTCGTGACTTCCGGTATCCGTATCGGTTCTCCGGCTGTCACTCGCCGCGGTTTCAAAGAAGCAGAAGTGAAAGAGCTGGCTGGCTGGATGTGTGACGTTCTGGACAATATCAATGACGAAGCGGTGATCGAGCGCGTCAAAGGTAAAGTGCTGGATATCTGTGCCCGCTTCCCGGTTTACGCATAACCGTTAAGCTGAAATGTAGAAAGGCTCCCAGGCGGGAGCCTTTTTTATTTCTGCTGGCTGAGCGTCAGCCCCACATCCCCGCCGGGATGAACCGCCAGCAGCGTCTCTTTCGAGTAGCCGCTCTCGCTCATCAGGCAGGCGCAGGCGGCATCAAAGATCGCCAGCACCAGGATTATCGACGTGGTCGCCAGCATGTTCAGCGGATCCATTTCGTTCTTCACGCCGGTGGATATCACCAGCCTGGCCGCCGTGGCTATGGCCGAGTTCGGGTTTTCCGTTACGCTGATGAGTGGCACGTTTCTGGTTGCCAGCCCCGGCAGCAGGCGCGTTAGCTCATCAGAATTTCCGCCGCGCGAAAGCATAATCATCAGATCGTCTTCACGTAAAAAACCTAAATCGCCATGGGCTGCATCGGTCGCGCTGAGATAAATCGCCGGGCGCTCCACGCAGGCGAGCATATGGGCAATTTTTCTCGCCGCGATACCGGAAGTGCCTACGCCGGTGACCACAATCTTGCCTTTACAGTTTCTCAGTTCGGCCAGCAAGGCGAGCCACTGCGGCTCATCCAGATGGTGTTCCAGCGCCGCAAGTTCGCGGCTGCAGGTTTCCCACGCGTTTACGGCCTGTTGCCAGGAGGCACTCATGCATCCTCCTGCATCAGTTGGCGATACTTCATGTGGTCGAGATACATCTCGTGGAACACTTTGTATTTGCGGTCGTAGTACTGCTTGATGCGGTTGGTTTGCGGCGTGACCGTTTTACCGATGCGGCTCATCACCGACATGGCTTCGGGGAAGGAGTCAAACACGCCTGCCGCCACGGTGCCCATCATTGCGCTGCCCAGCAGCATCGCCTCGCTCTCTTCCGGCAGCAGCATGGCGCAGCCGGTGGCGTTGGCGTGTTCCTGAACGAAGATTGGATTTTTGGTGCCGCCGCCGCTCGCCATGACGGTGTCGATGGTGTAGCCGCTGTGGTTCATGGTTTCGATAATATGGCGGGTGCCGAGCGCGATGGCCTGAATCGTGGCCAGGTATTGCAGGGCCATATCTTCCGGCGTGCGGGAAAGTTTCAGCCCGCTGATGACGCCGGTCAGCGTCGGGTTAGCGCGCGGTGAGCGGTTGCCGTGGAAGTAGGGCAGGATGTGCATATCCTTCGTCAGGAAGGCGATGTTCTCCGGCTCACCGGCCATTTTGCGCAGCAGGGCGTTCAGCTGTTCATAAATAGTCTGGCCCTGAGCCTTCGCCTGGGCAAGCAGCGTTTCATAGCATGGGTGAGACTGAATAATATGGTCGATCAGCGCCCCGGTAGCCGACTGGCCGCCTTCGTTGAGCCAGTAACCCGGCAGCACCGCAGAATAATACGGCCCCCAAACGCCGTTGATAAAGCGCGCCTCTTTTGAAATCGCCATATGGCCGGTAGAGGTGCCTCCGATCAGCGCCACGCGGCGGTCAAAGTCTGCCACTTCACCTGAAACGCCGCAGGCGCCGAGTGTGCCGAGCGTGCCCGCATGAGCATCGATAATAGAAACGCTGACGGCGGTGCCGGCAATCAGCCCCATTTCGCTTGCGGCACGCTGGGTCAGGCCGTGGCCCAGCGGTTCGCCCATGGTTTTCACATAGCGACCAATTTTTTCCGCATCATGCTCCAGCAAATCTTCCAGCCCAATCTGGCGGAAGTAGCTGCTGTCCCATTTGTCTTCGTGGCCCATATAGGTCCATTTACAAACGGTGGAGCAGAGCGAGCGGGTATCATCCCCGGTGGCGCGCCAGGTCAGGAAATCCGGCAGGTCAAAATAGTAGCCCGCGTTCGACCAGGTATTCGGCATGTGCTGCTTGAGCCACAGTAGTTTTGGCGTTTGCATCTCCGGGGAAATAATCCCGCCCACGTAATCCAGCACGCGGTGGTGCAGGGCATTAATCCTGTCGGCCTGGGTAATGGCGCGGTGATCCATCCACACGATGATGTTTTGTTCGCTGCGCCCGGAAGGGCTGACGGTCAGCGGTTTGCCTTCTTTATCCAGCACCACCAGAGAACAGGTGGCGTCGAAGCCCAGCCCCTTAACCTGAATCGGGTTAATATCGGCCTGGTTTACCGCATCCCGCACCGCGTTGCAGACCGCCTGCCAGATATTGTCCGAGGATTGCTCGACGAAATCCGCCTGCGGGCGATAAAGCTCTATTGCCCGGCTGGCCTGGCCTACCATTCTGCCATTCAGATCAAAGACGCCCGCGCGGGCGCTCCCCGTCCCTACATCCACCCCAATGAAGTAACTCGCCATAATGATTCTCCTGAACTCAGGCTTTACGATTCTGTAATGCGATAAAGAGGATCAGCACCGCGCCCCAGAGCGCCATGGTCAGATAACTGCTAATCCCCAGCAAATTAAAGCCACTTTCCAGCATTTGCAGCACGATGAGCGCCAGCACCAGGCCGATAACGCGGCCAAAACCGCCGTCCGGGTTAATGCCGCCCAGCACCGAGGCAAGGATGGTCACCAGCAGGTAAGACTCGCCGTACCCGGCTTTGGCCGAGTTGAATTTAGCCATCATCAGAATGGCGGCCACCCAGCCGAGCAGGGCGGAAATAACGTACACCGATATCTGCACCCGCACGGTGTTAACGCCGCTGTAGCGGGTCGCCTGTTCGTTGGAGCCGACAAGATACAGGCTGCGCCCGAGCGTGGTGTGCTCCAGCAGCACCCAGAGTAAAACGGCAACCAGCAGGAACAGCAGCAGCGCGACCGGGATCCCGAGCAGCGTGGCGTTGCCCAGGTACTGAATTGCCGCTGGGAAGCCGGAAATCACCGTGCCGTTAGACAGCAAAATGTTGAGGCCGGAAATCAGCGTCATGGTGCCGAGCGTGGCAAGGATAGGCGAAACGCCGACCCAGGCGACCAGCGCGCCGTTCAGCGTGCCGATTGCCACCGCCACGGCAATACCGGCGAGTAAAGCCAGCGCGAAGAACAGCGGGTTATCCGGGTGGCTGACGATAATCGCCGCCATCACCAGCGAACAGGCGTTCGCCCCGGCAATAATCGACAGGTTGATGCCGCCGGTCAGCATCGTCATCCCCATGCCCAGCGCCAGCATGCCAAGAACAGGCAGCTGCGAACCGATAGACTGGAAGTTGGCGAGGCTAAAGAAACGCCCGCCCAGCAGCAGCGAAAACGCGACGGCAACCACCACAATGATCACGCACTGCAGCCGGATGATGGCATCACCGGGTAAAAATCTGGCGAAGGTTTTCATCTCAAAGCTCCCTTGCGAGTTTGCGTTTTTCATTCCAGGCCGTGGCGCTGATGCTGACCAGGATAATCACGCCGCTGAACACGGCATGCCAGTAAGAGGACACGCTCAGCAGCGTCAGGCCGTTTTGTAAGAAGGCCAGCAGGATAACCCCGAGCAGGGTGCCGGTGAGCGTCCCGCGCCCGCCGCTCATGCTTGTCCCGCCGAGAACCACTGCCGCCAGCACCGTCAGCTCAAAGCCCAGCAGCGAGTTAGGGGCGACGGACTGGGTTATCTGCGCCTGTACCACGGCGGCGATGCCGGCCAGAATGCCCATGTAGCCGTAGACGTAAAAATGCAGCTTAAGCAGGTTCATCCCCAGACGAGATGCCGCCTCGCGGTTGCCGCCCATGGCATAAATCTGGCGGCCAGGGCGGGTGTAGTTCATCAGCACGGCGGTGAAGATAATCACCGCTGCCAGGCACAGCAGCGGCAGAGTTAACCCGTACTGATAGCCGTCTTTGGCGGTGAAAGAGAACCAGTTAATGCCGTTCATAAACCAGTCCGGGAAGCCGTACAGCCACGTGCCTTTGGTGAGGTAAACCAGCAGGCCGTAGTAAAGGTTGAGGGTGGCGATGGTAATGATGATCGCCGGCACCCGCAGCCAGTAAACCAGGAAGCCGTTGATAAGCCCGAGCAGCAGCCCGACGGCGATAGACATCACCAGCGCCAGCGCAAAGTTGCCGCCGTGGGCGATAACCCAGCTTGCCATGACGTATTGGGCAATCGCGGTCATCGCCGGGAACGAGATATCAATCCCCCCGGAAATAAGCACCACGAACAGCCCACAGGCCAGAATGCCGAGAATGGCGTAGCTAGTGGCGACGTCGGTCAGGTTACCGAGCGACAAAAACTCATCGGTGCTGATGCTCAGGCCAACGGCCAGCGCAATCACCAGCAGCCCAAGCCAGAATTCATGTTGCCCGAGCAGGCGGGAGAAACGAGGGTTATTCATTGACCACCTCAGCAATGTCCTGTTCGCTACAGCGATGAGGAGTAAACTCTGCGACCAGTTCGCCCCGGCGCATCACCAGCACGCGGTGGCTGTTGTAATACGCCTCCGGGATTTCATCGCAAATCATCAGTACCGCCAGCCCCTGTTCTGCCAGGGCGCGGGCGATTTGGTAAATGCCTTCTTTGTTGGCGATATCCACCCCCACCGTGGGTGAGTCGAGAATTAATATTTGTGGATTAGTCGCCACCCATTTGGCGATGGCGATCCTCTGGGCGTTGCCGCCTGAAAGTGTTTTTACCGGTAGCCCGGCATCGGAGACTTTAATGTTCAGTTCGCGAATGAGATCGGCCACCAGGGTTCGGGCTTTGGCGTGATCGAGCAGCCCGGCGGGGGTATGGAGCCGATCGAAAACCGTCACGATGGTATTGTCGTAGATCGACTGTTCCATGATCAGTCCCTGGGTCAGGCGATCTTCAGAGACGTAGCCGATGCCGTGTTTTATCGCATCGTGATTGTTGCGAAACCTCACCGGCACGCCGTCGATCAGCATCTCACCGCTTTGCGGCTGCGTCATGCCGAACAGGCTCATGCACAATTCGGTACGGCCAGAGCCGAGCAGGCCGACGATGGAGACAATCTCGCCGCTGCGCAGCGCCAGACTAATGTTGTGGTATTTGCCTTTGCGGCTGAGGCCACGCAGCTCCAGCATCGGCTGTTTTTCTGTCGGTGGCTTTTCCGGGAGAGGGCTGTAGTGGAAGCGCTGCCCGGTCATCAGGAAGGCAAGCTCATTGCTGTCCAGCTCGCTGGCTTGCCAGGTCCCGACCAGCTTCCCGTCGCGCATCACGCTGATGCGGTCGGCGACTTCCATCACCTCGTCCAGCCGATGGCTGACAAACACCACGCAGATACCGTCCGCTTTGAGTTCATTTACCACGCGCAGCAGGCCGTTAACCTCCAGGCGAGTCAGAGAAGCTGTCGGCTCGTCCATGATAACCAGCCGGGCATCGGCGGCAATGGCGCGGCAAATAGCGACCAGCTGGCGGTCGGCTATCGACAGCTTTTCCACCTTTTTGTCAGGATCGAGCGACACGCCGATGCGTTTCATGGCCGCCAGCGCCTGGGCTTTCATCGCGCTACGGTTAACCCACAGGCTGCCGCCGGGCTGGTAGCGGTGCACGGCGATATTCTCGGCCACGCTGAAATTGGGGAACAAAGAGAGATCCTGGTAGATCACCTGGATGCCGTAATGAGCGGACAGCGTGGGCGTCAGGCTGTGGAACAGTTTGCCGTCGAGGGCAATCTGCGCTCCTTTTTCCGGGTGATAGACGCCGGAAATCACTTTAATAATCGTGCTTTTACCGCAGCCGTTTTGTCCGGCCAGGCAATGGACTTCGCCTTTTTTGAGCGTCAGATTGACGTTATCCAGCGCCCGCACGCCCGGGAATTCCTTGCTGATATTCTCAAGAGTGATAAATGCGGAAGTGTCGGTCATGGGTAATGCCCCTGCCTGCGCCCGACGTGGGCGCGACAAAATAATCTTGTTGGAGAAGGCCGGCCAATTGACCGGCGTTCCGGTTTCCCTGGTGTTGGCTTAAGTGCCTTAGAAACCGAGTGACTGAGCGTTATCTTTGGTGACTTCGAGGATCTTGTTAAAGCGGATCACTTTCTTATCCATGTCGACATCGGCCTTGCCCAGACCGTCAATGGTCAGGTCTTTGGTGACGGCTTTGCCCTGCAGCAGCTGGTCGGCCACGGTGACAAGCGCATAACCGGCATCTTTAGGATCCCAGAGCAGCGCCTTTTTAATGTCGCCGCGCATCAGGTAAGGCGCGGCCTGGCCCGGCATGGCAATGCCAACTACCGCCAGTTTATCCTTCGCGCGTTTCTTCTGAACCGCCTGGCCCGCGCCGATTGGGCCGAGGGAACCAAAGCCGATCACGCCTTTCATCTGCGGGTAGGTTTTCATCAGGTCGAGCGTGGTGGAGTAGGATTTGTCGATGCTCTCAGCCACCGGCAGGCGCGAAGTTACTTCAAACATATCCGGGTATTTTTCTTTCTGGTACTTAATCGCGGAGTCTGCCCAGGCGTTATGCAAAGGCACGGTCAGCGAGCCGACGTAAATCGCGTAGCCGCCTTTGCCGCCCATGTCTTTCGCCAGCTCATCCATGTTGGCCTGAGCGTATTTCTCGCTGTCGATGGTTTCGATATCCCACTGGCCGATTTGCTGGTCAGGTGATTCATGGGTCAGCACCACGATGCCCTGATCGCGCGCTTTTTTCAGCACCGGCTCCAGCACTTTAGCATCGTTAGGCACCACGATGATGGCGTTCACTTTCTTGGCGATCAGATCCTCAATCACCTTGACCTGCTGAGCGGGATCGGGCGTAGCGGCACCGGTCTGGTACGCGTTAACGTTGAGTTTTTTCGCTGCTTCATTGACGCCGGTTTCCATCCGGTTGAACCATGGGATCCCGGTGACTTTCGCCACCACTGCGATTTCATACTTATCCGCCGCAACGGCCGTACCGGACAACATGCATGCAGAAATCAGGGTTGCACTGAGTAATGCGAGTTTGAATTTCATAGGTGTACCTTTTTATGAGGGACTGAGGCATGTCACGGAGAGGAGACTAGCAACGAAGGGAAGAGAGAATGAATCGCAGTTTTTCTAAATGTGATTGGTGCCCATTATTGTTTGTTTTTGGATCTTATTTGGTTAAAAAATGGTTAAATATATGATGTTTTTTTATACTGGTCGGGTTTGTTGGTGTTAATTAAACGCCATTTGGCAACTATAAATTAACAAAAATAAAACAATTTGGCTTAAAGATGGCGTGTGGGAGGAAAGAGAAACCGTCAGCCAGCGAAAGAATGTTACGAATTTGTGAGCTGAAGCGAGTCAAGCGGGATGGGTGCGGAGACGAATGAAAAAGGCCGCATAAGCGGCCTTTAAGCGAGGAAGGGATTTAGCGCTTGTCGACGGAAATAGCGCCGGGGCCAGTCACCGCCAGCAGCAGGAATCCGCCAGCTATACTGATGTTTTTATAGAAATTAATCATATTCGGCATCACCGCGTCGCCGGTCATATTCCAGTAGTGATGGCCGATAACCGCCGTCCCGAGGGTATAAAACACAAACAAAATGGCCAGCGGGCGGGTAAAGAACCCGATGATGACCAGGATAGCGGCAGCAACTTCCATAAACACCGCAATCACCGCCGCAAGCGTTGGCAGGGGAGTACCAAGATGCTCCATATAGGCAACGGTGTCGCTGAATCCGCTGATCTTCGGCAAGCCGAAAATAATGAACAGCAGAATCAACGCAATACGAGCAATAAGCAGGATCAGGGCACGTGATTGACCAAAATCGAAATAGCGTAGTGTGTTCATAGCGGGCTCGCCTGTAGTGGACTCAAGTTAAAGTTAATACACAAAACCGGAGCCTGCCATTGCCGCTGCGCCTGTACCACGCTGTTTGTGTTAGTGAATGTTTTTTATTTTACGACGCTCAGTCCGCTTCATCCGAAAATGGTGAACGGCATGATAACGTTGAATTTAATGTCTATTTCGTCCTGGAACATATTGTTATACCCGCCGCCGTAGTTAGGGTTGCTGCCGTGGTTGTCGTAATTGATGTAATGCAGATTGAAGAGCGAGCCTTTCAGGCGACCGGTTTGCACGGTATGGGCGATATTCAGCGTCCAGGCCGACTCATTGATTCGCTGGCTTTGATCGGCCAGCACGCCGTCTACTGTACAGGTGGTGCAAGGTTTCGCGCCCCAGGCATAGACATAGCCAGCGCCAACTGACCAGCCTGGCAAATCATAGTTTTTCAGGTCGTAAGTCACGCCGCCAAACACTGAGGTTTCTCCGTTAGCGTTGAAGTCGGAGGCCGCATCCCACCAGATATCCATGCGCCCGTTAGAGCTGGCGTAAGCCGGGGTAATGCGCTGCAGAAAGAAGCCCTGATTGCCTGGGGCGTGAACCGTTTGAGCTTCAAGACGAAAATCCAGCGCATCCACGGTATAACCAAGGGTGATGCCCTGCAGCCACGCCAGCCCGTCATACTCATCGTTTATCGAACCGTAGGCGGCAGGGGTATTATTGCCGACCTTATCTTTGGCCCCGTAAAACTGGTAGCTGACGCGCAAATCCCGCTCTGCAACCGGGAAGCTGTAGGAAATCTTGCCCATATACTGATCCATAAAATCAGCGGCCTGCGCCCATGAGGCCTCCAGGACAAGCTTGTTTTTGAAGTCGTAACGCAGGCCCAGCGCCTGGAGGTAATTGACTTTGGTGGTGTTGTCGGCGGCGCGGAATTCGTACATTTCCGTATACCAGGGCGCTTTATATTGATTGGCCCAGAAATAAGAGCCGGACAGCACGCCCGATTCACCGAAGTCCCACCGACCGCCAGCTTCTGCACCCTGATAAGCGCCAGGCACGAAGCCCCAGTGAACCCCGACCAGCGTCTGCCCGGTGGGCTGAATGTATCCCGCATGAAGCCAGTAATTATCATATTTGAACTTCAGGGCCGCTTTATAAAGATTAAAGCCGCCTTTATCGCCCGCCCAGTGCTCGCCCCAGCGCTGGTTGGCCGCACTCAGGCCGATTTCATTCGGGTGTGCCGCATCGCCGGTGGCAAGATTTTCAGCCACAAAACCCGCTACGTCGAAGCCAACGGTATCGGCGATATAGCCGGAACTAAAATCGAGATTAGCGTTAAACGTAGCGTGATGAAGATCTTCCACGTAGTGGCCGTAATTTGGGCTACCGGGGGTCATATCTCGCTTATCGCGGTAGCGCTGAGAGTAATAGACTCCTCCCATTAGGATAGAGTCATCGACGAAGCCAGCGGCGTGAGCTGGGGTGCAAACGGGTAAAACAAATGTGGCTGTTAAACAGAGAGGGCAACAAACAGAGGTTAAATAACGCATAGGGGAATGCCTCTTCCTTGTGAAGATAACAATACAACGCGTGAAAATTGGGGGCATTAGCCCCCGCAGGTTATGGAAGGCGAGTTAGATGCCAGATACGGCTAACGTAGTCGCGGCTGAGGGGAGGATCGATATAGATTCCCCGATACATCAGCTCGTCACCGCCGTGGGGACTCTCTGCCTGGTCTATCTGATACCGGCCTGAGGGATCCAACCCGGCGAGGCGAAGTTTACGCAGCGGCGCAGAGGCCTGGCTGACGAGAGAAAAAGCCATCAAAAGGGCCTCGCTTTTGTTCGGCGACACGAACATCCATGCGGCAAAATCGGGGTTATCCCAGGGGCTGATCAGTCGCCAGAAGGTGCCGAACTGCAGCAATTGCCGATGCTTTTTATAGAAGGCGATTTGCTGAGTAACGGCCTGGTCGCGCTCGCTGTCACTGCGCATCAGGTCGAGCATCAGCCCATAGTTGCCGCTCATGGCAACCGCGCCGCGCATGTCCATGCTGGTGGAGCGCCCCATTTGGTGATTGGGCACTTCTGAAACGTGGGCGCATTGCATAATGGGCGGGTAGAGCAGGCTGGTGGAGTATTGAATATGCACCCTTGAAGCGGCATCGGTATTGTCGCTGACCCAAGCCTGAGGCATGTAATACAGCATCCCCGGATCGAAACGGCCCCCGCCCCCGGCGCAGCATTCAAAAAGAATATGCGGGTAGCGTGCGATCAGGGCCTCAAGCAGGGCATAAAGCCCCAGCATATAGCGATGCGCGGTTTCCTGCTGCTGGCCCGGTAGGGCGGAAGCTGAACCCACTTCGGTCATATTACGGTTCATATCCCATTTGATGTAGTCCACCGGATGCGTGTCCAGGAAGGTACTTAGCTGGGCAAGAATATTCTCGCGCACCTCGTGGCGTCCCAAATCTAAGATGTACTGATTACGCCCTTCGGACAGCGGCTGTTTGCCCGCATGAATCACCCAGTCCGGGTGGCTGGCAAACAGCTCGCTGCGGCGGGAAATCATCTCAGGTTCAAACCACAGGCCGAACTTCATCTCCAGCTGATGCACCTTGTCGATGAGCGGCCGCAGGCCGTGAGGGAATTTCTGGCTGTTGATGAACCAGTCCCCCAGTGAAGACGTGTCGGCATCTCGCTGCCCGAACCAGCCGTCGTCGAGCATCAGCAGTTCAACGCCCAGCCGTTTGGCGTTTTCCGCAAAGTGCAGCAGTTTTTGCTCGTCAAAATCGAAGTAGGTGGACTCCCAGTTATTGGCGAGGATAGGGCGAGTCCGGTGCCTGTGTTCTCCACGCACCAGGTTATCGCGGTACAGCCGATGCAGCGCCTGCGACAGGCCATTCAAGCCTTTATCCGACCATGCCAGCACCGCTTCAGGCGTCTGGAACGTTTCGCCCGGCGCTAATTGCCAGCCAAATCCGTGCGGATTAATGCCCAGCAAAAGCCGGGTCTGGCGGTAGGCATCTACTTCGGTGCGGGCGGTAAAATTGCCGCTGTAAACCAGATGTAAGCCCCAGGCTTCGCCCTGCATTTCGGTGGTTTCCGGGCGGACGAGGCCGATAAAAGGCTGCTGGTGGGTGCTGCTCGCCCCACGCTTGCTGTCCAGCACCGTAATGCCGGGGTGCAGCGGCTGGCGGTGAAGCTGGCGCTCTCTGGCCCAGGTCCCGGGGAACTGAATTTGCTCAAAATCAGCGTCAGGGAGATCCAGCGCGCAGCTCAGGGCCCGCAGTAAGCGCAGAGGCTCCCCTGCTTTGTTGGTGATACGTGCGCTGCGAGTGACGATCGGCTGGTCGCTAAAAATGCTGTAGCTCAGTTCAACCTGCAAATGCGTAACCGGATCGGCGAGAGTGATGACCAGCGTTTCCACGTCCCGCTGTTCGCTAGCCCAGGTGGCGGGCAGGCCTTCAAGCGTTGGTTTACCTGCCTCTATGCGGTGAGAAAGATAATGCAGATTGCTGACCTGGTTGCCGTCCGCATAGCGTACTTCGAAAGCCGGTTCCCGATAATCTCCCGCACCGTGGCCCGGATATTCCTGCAGCACGGTGTCCAGCGAAAACGTTCTGTCAGGCCAGCCGGAAGGCGTTGGCGAAAACGAGGAGCGATCCAGCTTTGGGTAATCATGCGGCTGGCTACAGCGCGCAATGCGCTTGCCCCAGTAGCAATGCACCAGATATCGATCGTGCGCTATGCCCAACACATAACTGATTTGGTCGTTATGCAGATGAAAACTCTGTAGCTCAGCGTTCCAGCTAATCATACTTTTGCCTCCAGGGCAGATGCGGCATTGCGTTGGTGAATATCGTCGAGGATTTCGTAGAAGCGCTTCTCGGTTATTTCGTAGCGCGCCAGTGGGATCAGGCTTAGAAGGGTTAGCAGGCCGGGAATTAAGGTAAACAACAGCCCAATCCACATGGCGGTTTCGACGGCCTGAACTTGGTGAGGTATATAGCCCGCCCAGGAAAGCATGAAGCCGCCGATCGCGCCGCCAATGGCACCGGAGAGTTTGGTTTTGAAGATATTGAGGGAGAAAACCATGCCTTCCGAACGGTTGCCGCTGCGCCATTCGCCGTATTCAACGCAGTCTGCCACCATCGAATAAAGCGATATCTGACCAATGCCGCCGCAGAACGGTGCCAGGGCGCCGACGGCGAAAATCAAAATTATATTGCTCTGGAAAAAGAACAGCGTCATACAGGCGAGGCCCATCAGCGCGCTGCTATAAAGCGCGGTATTCTTTTTGCCTATTTTGGCCGAGATAAACGGGGAGCAAACCGCGCCTAGCACCTGGGCCACCATCGACACCGTGAGAAACGCGCCGAGCATCATTTCGGCGTTCAAATTATAAATGAAGAAATAGAGCTGGAAAGTGCCGCGAATAACGCCGATCATTTCCAATAAAAACATGCCGGCGAGCAATAAACGCAGCGGTCGATGCTGTTTTAGCAACGTCCAGAAGCCTTTAAAACTCTGCCGTTCTTTACGCGGCACAACGTGTTTTTCCTTGACGCCAAAAAAGGTAATCAGCATACAGGCGAGAAAAACCAGGCTATAAATCAGCGCCACGCCCCACCAGCTGCCAACGAATTTTACCAGCCATAGCGTGGCCGCACTGACGGACAGAAAACCGAATGTCGCAATGGTCCGTGGAATGGTAATAACCTTGGTTCTTTCGGTGGGGTTCTGCGTTATTGCCGCCGACAATGACCAATAAGGAATGTCGATAATGGCAAAGCAAATGCTCCATAAAATATAGGTTGAATAGGCGTAAACCAGCTTTCCGGCTTCCGATAAATCAGGGCTGAGGAAGCAGGCTACGGTCGTCAGCGAAACTAAAATACTGCCCACTAAAATCCATGGACGAAATTTTCCCATGCGGGTATTAGTATTATCAACCAGGATCCCTAACGCGATATCCGTTGCGCCGTCAACCAGTCGTGCAATCAAAAATAATAGACCTACGGCTGCGGCTTTAATACCAAAGCTGTCGGTATAATAGAGCATCAGGTAAATAGCAATAAAGGCATACATCACGTTGGCACCAAAGCTACCCATGCCATACGAAATGGCGGTAGACCATGAAACCTTATCGCGGGGCAAGGCTGTTCGTTCCGGTTCCCTTTCTTCACTTGCGCGGGCTAATTCCATTTGGAGTTCTCCTGAGTATAGGAATTGTTAATCGCGGTAAATTCAGTTCAAATAAGCAATAGCGAACGAGGCTCATTGTAGGTAGCTACTTTGAGCCAGACCTTGCGCGAGGATTTATAATTCAGTAAACATAAATTACTAAGTGACCAATTAATCAATTAGCCATATCTTGCATGTGGATTTGTTGTTGGTATTTTGGTTTTGAATGAAAGTAAATATAGGCTTTAACGTTACCTGATTTATTCATTAATCAGCCCGGCCTCGACATATAAATAACCAATCCCCATGACCTGTTGGGCACGCGTTAGCTGGCCGAAGTTTATTTGCGTGGCGTTGCTTTTTAAGGCGTCGCCGTGGTCGAACGGATTAAAACCGATGCGCTGTTTAATAGAGTTCAGCCAGTTCTCGCCAAACTCGCAGCTGCGGCCGTAAAACCAGATTTGATTAATATTGAGAATATTAAGGAAGTTATACAGGCTAAGCCCAATAGCATTGGCCGAATCTTCCACCCAGCGAGCCACTCTTTCATCGCCCGCATGCAGCGCCTGAACCAGCTGCCGGGAGGTTAGCCTTTCCGGATCTTGATGCTGCGCTTCAGGATGTGTTTTAAGCCAGATACGCGCCTGCTTTTTTAGCGCGCTTAATGAGGCCACGGTCTCCAGGCAGCCGTAGCGCCCACAGTCGCAAGCCATGCCGTCGGGGTTGACGATGGTGTGGCCAATTTGCCCACTGCCGTAGAGATTGCCGCGATAAATTTGCCCGTTGATAACGAACGAAGAGCCGATGCCGTAATCGACGTTGAGCACGCAAAAATCCTCCCGATTCCCGGCGTTCTGCCATTTTTCCGCCAGCGCAAGCATCACGCAGTCGTTATCCAGCAGCACCGTGACGCCGAGCTTTTCTTCCAGCAGATACTTAATTTCCACCGCTTCGCGCCACGGCGCCTGGGGCATGGTCTGCGACACGCCGGTCACGGGATCGACCTGCCCGTGGATCCCCAGCGCGAGGTTGATGGTTTTCTTCGGCCAGCTTTTGCGCCGCTGATGCCAGATGGCTTCAATGGCGGCTAATAAAGCCTGGGGAGACGGGGCGGAAATTGAGCGGCGCTCGAACTCCTCTATCGGCGACAGCTGCGCGTTGCACAGCTGGCTTTCAATGCTGGTGGGGGTGACGTTCATGCAAAGAATGTAATTCCCTTCCGGCGGGATCTGATAGCTGCCGCCGTTAAGCCCCCGGCTGCTGAGGTTTTCGCTGGAATGGCTGAGTTTTCCCTCTGCCACCAGCTCTTCCAGAATGTTGCTGACCGCCGGAATCGACAGCCCTGTGTGCTGAGCAAACTGCGATTTACTCAGCCGCTTGTGCCGCCATACCAGCTTCATCAGGGTTTGCCGGTTAAGCTGGCGCACCCGCTGATTGTTGAGACCTGACTCCTGCATTTCACTAAACCTCGTTAACTGTATTGCGTGAGCATTAAGCGATTAAATCATAAACGGCTGTTTCAAACTGTTGGCAACACCCAATTCACTGTTATTTGTTTACTGGAGAGTTGCTATGTACGGAGCGGTAAAAGTCTGGCAGGAAACCCTTTCACTCCCCACATGGACCACCGGCGCAGAAGACCCTAACCCGATGTTCCTCGAGCATCGCGTCTACCAGGGCTCTTCCGGGGCGGTTTACCCTTATGGCGTGATTGATACGCTGACCGGCAAGCGCGAAATGCGTGAGTATCAGGCGGTATGGCTGGAGAATGATTTTATTCGCGTCATGCTGCTGCCGGAGCTGGGCGGACGTATTCACCGCGCCTGGGACAAAGTGATGGAGCGCGACTTCGTTTACTACAACGAAGTGGTTAAACCCGCGCTGGTGGGCCTGGTCGGGCCGTGGATTTCCGGCGGGATCGAATTTAACTGGCCGCAGCACCACCGCCCGACGACCTTCATGCCGGTGGACGTCACCTTCCAGCAGCACGAAAGCGGGGCGCAAACCGTCTGGTTGGGTGAAGTTGAACCTATGCGCGGTCTGCAGGTGATGACCGGCTTTACGCTTTACCCTGAAAAAGCGCTGATTGAAATTACCGGTAAAGTCTTTAACGGCAACGCCACGCCGCGCCACTTCCTGTGGTGGGCTAACCCGGCGGTGAAGGGCGGTGACGAGCACCAAAGCGTGTTCCCGCCTGACGTTACCGCAGTGTTTGACCACGGCAAACGCGACGTTTCCGCTTTCCCGATTGCCCACGGCACCTATTACAAGGTGGATTACTCCGCAGGCGTGGATATCTCCCGCTACAAAAATATTCCCGTGCCAACGTCCTTCATGGCCGATAAGTCCGATTACGACTTCGTGGGGGCTTATCATCACGGCGAGCAGGGGGGGCTGCTGCACATTGCCGATCACCATGTGTCAACGGGCAAGAAGCAGTGGACCTGGGGCAACTGTGACTTTGGCCTGGCCTGGGACCGCAACCTTACCGACAGCAACGGCCCTTACATTGAGCTAATGACCGGCGTGTTCACCGACAACCAGCCGGACTTCACCTGGCTGGCGCCGTTTGAAGAAAAAGTGTTTGTGCAAAACTTCCTGCCTTACAGCAAGCTGGGCACGCTGCAAAATGCCAATACCGAGGCTGCAATCAAGCTCGAACGCCAGCAAGGGAAGTTAGCGCTTGGCGTCTATGCGATTTCACCGCTGGAGCAGGCCACGCTGCGCCTTGAAAGCGACGGTCAAATCCTGTGGCAATCTCCGTTGAGCCTGAAGCCGGCGGAAGCCTGGCAACATCAGCTGGCGGACGACTGGCCGCAGCGTCTGACGCTGACTCTGCTTAACGAACGTGGTGAAGCGCTGCTGAGCTATCTTGAGCACGTCCCTGAAGAGCTGCCTCTGCCGCAGGCGGCGCAGGCTCCGGCTAAGCCCGAACAGATTGATAACTGCGATGAGCTTTATTTCATCGGGCAGCATCTGGAACAGTATCTGCACGCCAGCCGTTCGGCCTTCGACTATTACCAGCGAGCGCTGGACATTGACCCGCTCGATTACCGCAGCAACGTCGCGCTGGGGACGCTCGAATTCAACCGGGCCAACTGGCAGAAGGCGAAAGAGCATGCTGATGCGGCGCTAAAACGCGCCCATCGCCTGAACAAAAACCCGCAAAACGGCGATGCCAGCCAGCTGCGCGGCTCGGCGAAAGAGCGTCTGGGCGACTACGAAGGAGCCCTCGACGACTACTACAAGGCGAGCTGGAGCGGCAACTGCCGGGATGCGGCCTTTTATGCCCTGGCACGCCTGGCGATGCGCAAAGGGGAAACCGCTCGGGCGTTAACGCTGGTGTCCCAAAGCCTACAGTTCAACGCCTCCAATAACCTGGCCATGGCGCTAAAAGCGCTGGCGCTGCATCAGCAGGGTGAAAAAGCCACCGCGCTGGCGTGGACTGAGCAGCAGCTTGCCGTCTGGCCGCTGAGCTATGCCCTGCATTATGCCCGCTGGGCCATTACCCAAAACGAAGGCGACAAGCAAAAGCTGCTGCAGGTCACCGGGCAGCGTGGCACTAACGCCAGCGTTTTGGCCGGATGGCTGATGAGCTTTGGCGCAGAAACCGCTGCTCGTGAGCTGCTGGCGGTGCTCAACGCTCAGGAAGCAATGCCGCTGCTGTGGCAGGCCTCGCTGGAAGCTGATCCTCAGCGCCAGCAGAGCTATCTGGCGCAGGCTCGCGAAAGATTTACCGCCCGAGTTCGTTTCCCTAACACGCTGGATGAAGTGCAGATGCTGATGCGCCTGCCGCAGGATGGCTTTGCGCAGTATCTGCTGGGCTGCTTCTGGTACAGCAAGCGCCGCTACGATGAAGCCCTTAGCTGCTGGGCGTTCTGCGCCGAACAAATGCCGGAGTTTGCCTCCGTGCAGCGCGTGCTGGCCATTCATGCCTGGAATAAAGAGCAGGACGCTAAACGAGCTGAAACTCTGCTGCAGCGTGCGGTAGAGCTTGAGCCAGAGAATGCCCGCTTCCTGTTCGAACTCGATTTCCTGCTGAAGCTGAACGGCCGCTCGTCGGATGAGCGTCTGGCTCGCCTTGAGGCGAAACGTGAGGTGGCGCTGAAGCGTGACGATCTGACCGCTGAATTACTCGGCCTGTGGAACCTTCACGGCAAGCATGGTGAAGCCGCTAAAGTCCTGACTGAACGCAAGTTCCATCCGTGGGAAGGCGGCGAAGGCAAAGTGACGGGGCAGTATCTGATCAACCAGCAGCGCCGTGCCCTCGCAAACATGGCTGACGGCGAATATGGCCAGGCGGAGGAGCTGCTTCAGCAGGCGCTACGTTACCCGGAAAACCTCGGTGAAGGCCGCCTGGTCGGGCAAACCGACAACGATATCTGGTATCTGCTTGGCCGCTGCGCACAGCTTCAACAGCGTAACGAGATGGCCAAATCATGCTACCGGGAAGCGTTGAAAGGCGGCACTTCTTTAGCCGCAGGGCGCTATTACAACGATCAGCCGGTAGATTACCTCTTCTATCAGGCCATGGCCCGCAAGCAGCTGGGCGAGCTCGAAGCGGCTCACCAGCAGTTCAGGACGTTTATCGACTGGGCTCAGGAGCACAGGGAAGACGTGGTTGAGGCCGACTTCTTCGCCGTTTCTCTGCCTGACCTGATTGCGCTTAACGGGGATTCGCGCAGGCAGCATCGCCAGCACTGCCTTTTTGTTGAGGCGCTCGGGCACCTTGGCCTGGGGGATATAGCCACGTTCAATCAGCTGGTTGAGGAGTTACTGGCGCTTAACCCGGCCCATGACAAAGCGCATCTGCTGCGTCAGGCCCTTAGCTCCGGCGTGTTCTAACCATAATTCGCGGGCGACGATGAGCGCCCGCTCTTTACCCTACAAATACAAGATGAGGATCGACCATGGAACGTATGCAATCGCAATTACGCATGGGTTACGTCTGGACCATCTGTCTGGTGGCCGCCTGTGGCGGGCTGTTGTTTGGTTATGACTGGGTGGTTATCGGCGGGGCAAAACCTTTTTACGAAGCCTATTTCTCGATTACCGATCCGGCCGTTTCCGGCTGGGCGATGAGTTCAGCGTTAGTGGGCTGTGTCATCGGGGCGCTGCTCTCCGGCTGGTGCGCCGATAAGTTTGGCCGAAAAATTCCCCTTATTATCGCGGCGCTGCTGTTTACCGTCTCAGCCTGGGGCACGGCGGTTGCCAGCAACTTCGACCTGTTTGTTGCATGGCGTATTGTCGGCGGGGTAGGCATTGGCCTTGCTTCGGCGCTTAGCCCGATGTATATCGCAGAAATTAGCCCGGCCGCGCAGCGTGGGCGCTTTGTCGCGGTCAACCAACTCACCATCGTTATCGGGGTGCTGGCGGCACAGCTTATCAACCTGATGATTGCCGAACCGGTGGCCAGCCACGCAACGATGCAGGAAATCAGCGCGAGCTGGAACGGGCAGGCGGGCTGGCGCTGGATGTTTGGCTCGGGCGTAGTGCCTGCGGCGGCGTTTTTGATCCTGATGTTCTTTGTCCCTGAATCACCGCGCTGGCTGGTGCGAGCCGGGAAAAGCGAACGTGCTCACCAGATGCTGAGCCGCATCGGCAGTAAAAGCTATGCCGATGAAACGCTGAAAGATATTCAGGAAACGTTAAGCAAGGACACACAAAAAGTATCGTGGTCGACGCTGTGGGAGCCAAAGGTTCGCCCGATCATCGTGATTGGTATGGTGCTGGCGGTGTTCCAGCAGTGGTGCGGGATTAACGTTATCTTCAACTACGCGCAGGAGATTTTCGCCTCTGCCGGATTTGATATTAACAGCACGCTGAAATCGATTGTGGCTACCGGCCTGATTAACCTCGTGTTTACCATTGCCGCGTTGCCGCTGGTGGACAAAATCGGCCGTCGTAAACTGATGCTGTTCGGTGCCGCCGGGCTGACCATTATCTATGCGCTGATTGGCGCGGCTTACGGCCTTGGCATTCTGGGCCTGCCGGTGTTGATTCTGGTGCTGGCCGCTATCGCTACCTATGCCCTGACGCTGGCGCCGGTGACCTGGGTGCTGCTGTCGGAAATTTTCCCCAACCGCGTTCGCGGCCTGGCGATGTCGCTGGGCACATTAGCGCTATGGGTGGCCTGTTTCCTGCTGACTTACACCTTCCCTCTGTTGAATGCAGGCCTGGGCGCATCCGGTAGCTTCCTGCTTTATGGCGTAATCTGCGCCGCTGGCTTTATTTACGTGCGCCGTTTCGTGCCGGAAACCAAAGGCGTGAGCCTTGAAGCGCTGGAACAGCAGCTGGCCGAAGGGCGAGTGCATGCCTCGCCAGCGCCTGCGGCAAAGGCGCTGCGTTAATGGACGCGCTGCATCTGCAAAATGCTTTTCTCCGTTTAGCCGTCGCCCCGCAAGGGGCGTCAGTCCTCAGCTTTGAATCTCTGACGCACGGAAAAGCGGTCTTTCATCCCGCTGAACCGGCTCTGTTTCCTATGCTGCCGCTGGCGAACAGGGTGGCCGGAAATGCCTTTCAACTGCACGGCGAGCGAGTTTTGTTGCCTGACAGCCCTGTCGATGAGCATTTCTTTCTGCACGGAGACGGCTGGCTAAAGCGTTGGGACGTAGAGCATCACGATGAAGAGCGTTTGACGTTAAGCCTGCGTAGTCAGCATGCCTGCGGCTTTCACTACCTGGCGAAGCTGACCTGGCGGCTGGCGGGCAACAGGCTGTTAACCCAGCTTGAGTTAACGCACGTAGGCGAGAAGCCGATGGTTTATGGTCTTGGGCTGCATCCGTATTTTGCGCTGGAGCCGGGCAGCCGGGTGCAGTTTTCCGCCAGCGGCTTCTGGCCTGAAGGCGAGCAGCATCTGCCTTTGGCCTGGGAAGGAACGTTCACCGCTCAAACTGATTTTTCCCGCGCCAAAACGCCGGAGAACAAGTGGCTTAACGTGGGGTACTCCGGCTGGAGCGGGCTGGCTCTGATTGAGCATTCGGACATGCGAGTTTGCCTACGCAGCCCAACGCCTTATTTAATGGTGTTCAGCATGGCGGACCAGCCGTTTATCTGCCTGGAGCCGCAAACGCACCCGGTCAACGCGCATAATCAGGCGGGAATGCCCGGTTTAGTGATGCTGGAGCAAGGTCAGTCAACGAGCCTGTCGATGGAGGTTGAGGTGAGCTAGCGCGCAATATCCATTATTTTGATGTGTGTTATTGCTCTGTTAATGTTTGCTTGCATGCCGGCCGGCTATCCCCGACACTATCGCCTCCAAAACGGGAGGGATCATGGTTTTGCATTCCACGCGCTGGCTGGCGCTCAGCTACTTTACCTATTTCTTTAGCTATGGCGTGTTTCTGCCCTTCTGGAGCGTCTGGCTCAAAGGCGTCGGGCTTCCCCCTGAAACCATCGGATTACTGTTAGGCTCAGGGTTAATCGCCCGTTTCCTCGGCAGTTTGTTATTAGCTCCACGCGTGACCGATCCTTCCCGTCTTGTTTTTGCCCTCCGTTTGTTAGCCCTTGCCACCTTGATTTTTGCCGCCGGTTTCTGGCTGGGTCATACCGCATTATGGCTGCTGCTCACGATGATTGGCTTTAACCTGTTCTTCTCGCCTCTGGTGCCGTTAACCGATGCGCTGGCGGGTACCTGGCAGCGGCAAATGCCGCTGGATTATGGCCGGGTGCGCCTCTGGGGATCGCTGGCGTTTGTCATCGGCTCGGCCGTTACCGGCAAGCTGGTGAGCGAGTTCAGCTCTCAGGCTATTTTGGTGCTGTTGACCATCGGCGCGGCGTCGATGCTGATTGGCATGATGCTGCGGCCTTCAATCATGCCGCAGGGGGAAGTCCGTCATCAGACGTCGGCAGGCTGGCCGGCCTGGAAAGGGCTGATTATCAGCGCGTGGCGTTTCCTGGCCTGCGTTTCCCTGCTGCAGGGGGCGCATGCGGCCTATTACGGCTTCAGCGCCATTTACTGGCAGGGGGCGGGCTATTCCGCTTCGGTGGTGGGCTATTTATGGTCGCTTGGCGTAGTGGCGGAAATCGTTATTTTCGCCCTCAGTAACAAACTGTTCCGCCGCTGGAGCGCCCGCGACCTGCTGCTGCTGTCTACCGTCACCGGCATTATCCGCTGGAGCCTGATGGCTACTACTACCGAACTTCCGTGGCTGATTGTCGCGCAGATCCTGCACTGCGGCAGCTTCACCATTTGCCACCTCGCGGCGATGCGCTATATCTCAGCCCGAAAAGGCGGCGAAGTGATTCGCCTGCAGGCCGTTTATTCCGCGGTGGCGATGGGCGGCGGTATCGCGGTGATGACGATTTTCTCCGGCTTCCTCTACCAGCACCTGCAGGGGGGAATGTTCTGGATCATGGCATTGGTGGCGGTACCGGCGCTGTTCCTGCGGCCAAAAGTGACCGCAGTTAATTCCGCTGCGGAAAGCTAAGCTTCGAGCAGCGCTTTTATACGCTGTTGCTGGTGGTCTCCCAGCGGCAGCGTGGCGTGAATGAGCGGAGGGGAAAACAGCGGCAGGGAAGTGGAATAGGGCGTAATCACCAGCACCACCTCACGCGGCGCGCCCTGGCTTTGAAACTGCTGTACCGCAAGGTACTTAATGTTCAACGGCAGCAGAGTCAGCTCGCGCAACTGCTGCTCAATTTTTTGCTCCAGATCGACATCGTCCCCGGTCAGCAGCAGCACCTGCTTTTCCTGAATATCACTTTCCTGCATCAGCCAGGCGCCGAAAATTACCGCCACCAGGCCCGTTTCCGCATCGGAAAAGTGAATCCCATAATGCTGTTCAAATTCGGCAAGTACCTCTCGCGAGGTTCTCATCAGGCGCGGGTAGAGGCGCGTTATCTCTTCTGGCAGATTGCTATCGATGCCGATATTAAACTGGCTGCGATTAAGCGCCTGGGCGAGGTGAATATAAAGCTGGTCGCTCAGCCCCTGCTCGTCGCTAAAAGAGAGCCCGGCCTGCTGGCGAAACCGCTCAATCATCCGCGCTATCTCGTTGTGTAAACGCGCATCCTGTTCGTGCTCATCATTAATCGGGTCAGGGATCCTGAGCAGCTGAAACAGCAGCGCCAGGAAATGCTGTTCGTCGACGTCCGCCGGACGCATTACCCGGCGCTTCCAGTGGCGCGCTATTTCCTGCGCGACAACAAATTCAGGCCGCAGCTGGCTCCATTCGCGCTGCTGCTGCGTCAGGATGGGGGCGTTGCCGGAATGATGCTGATGCAGACAGTACTGTAAAAAAAGCGTCAGGAACTGACTGTCCCGGCTGTCGTACTGCCTTTTTAAACGCCGGGCGCACAGATTAACCAGCGCCCGTAAATTGGTTTCGTCATACAACGCCTTGATAAGCCCCAGCTGATTTAGCTCAGACTTGAGCGCCGGGCTGAAGTGATGCTGCACAAACTGAGGGCAAAGGCGCAGCGAGCGCCGCAGCCAGTGCAGCAGGCAGAGGCGGCGGTCGAGGGCTGTGCCTTCAATCCGATAGCTGCCGTCCTGCTGCTGAGTCAGGGAGAGACGGTGATAACTCTGGATCTCGTGGCCCGTGTCGGCTATATCTTGCAGGGTTTGCGTCTGGTCCACGCCGTTAACGCCGGCAATCACCTCCGGCGTAACGATCTGTTGCGGAAGATAGAGCATCAGAAGCAGGTGGCAGCGGCGCTGCGAACTGGAGAGCACAGAGGGTGGCGGCGTCAGTAAAGTCATCATCTGGCTGTCCCAATGTGGTGTCAGAAGTTAAGAATAGCTAAAGGTTTCGACGCATATATCGACCTTTTTAGTTTTTCATCACGGAATTTAGGCTGGCTCACAGAATTTAAATCTTGAGGGAAGCATGAGCGACAAAAGAATCAGCCTGAAGGGAGTAACCATGCTGGTGGTAGGGCTTTCGGCGGCGGGCGTGCAGGCACATCCCCACAGTTTTATCTCTATCATTACCACGCCGGTGGTTGAGCAGGGACAGCTGACGGGGCTAAAAATGCAGTGGACGATGGACGACATTACTTCAGCGGATCTGTTGTATGACGCCGGTGACGCTAAACCGGATTCTCCGGTGTGGAAAAAGCTGGCCGCCGAGGTGATGGCCAACGTGCTGGGGCAGCACTATTTTACCGAGTTCTGGCATAACAAAGAGAAGGTGAAGTTTGGCAATTTGCCGCCGCAGTATGGCCTGAGCCGCAGCAATCATCAGGCGGTGCTGACGTTTGTGCTGCCGCTGGCGCACCCGCAGCCGCTGAAAGGGCAGACTTATCGCTTCTCGACCTTCGATCCGACCTATTTTGTCGACATGAGCTACGACCACGATACGGACGTGCATTTGCCGCAGACGCTGGCCTCAAGCTGTAAAATTTCCGTTCATACGCCGAAACCGAGCGAAGAGACGCTGCTGTTCGCGCAGTCGCTGGATAAAGCCGATGCGCCGCCGGAGGACATGGACCTTGGCAAGCAGTTTGCTCAGGAGGTGACGCTAACATGTCAGTAATTGCCGTATCTTCTCCCGTCCGCCGTTGGGCCCATCTGTGGCCGCTGGCGCTGTTTATTCTGCTTGCCGCCGCCGGGCTTTACGCCCTGTGGCTCTACTGGCCGCAAATCCTGCTTAGTTCCGCCGGCTGGCAGCGCTCAATCAATCAGGAATTGAGCGGGCTGCTGCGCCAGGTGGCCGAAAACCCTGCCCGGGCGGGCCTGTCGCTGCTCTCGTTCAGCTTTGTGTATGGCGTGCTGCATGCGCTGGGGCCGGGACACGGAAAAATTGTTATTACGACCTGGCTTGCTACGCACCCTTCAAAGCTCAAAAGCAGTCTGGGGCTGACTTTTGCCGCCTCTTTATTACAGGGGCTGGTGGCTATTGTGCTGGTGGTTGTGGTGCTGGGCGTGTTGGCCCTGCCGTCGCGCCAGCTTCATCTCAGCAGTTTTTGGCTTGAGAAAGGTAGCTATCTGCTGGTTGGCGCGCTGGGCGTTTTGCTGAGCTGGCGTGCTTTACGCCGCTTACGCGTTCAGCTGCGCCGCAAACCTAAATTTACCTCGTTTACGCCGCATCATGTGCATGACGCTAACTGCGGCTGTGGGCATCAGCACGTCCCGGATGAAAAACAGCTGGCAGCGGGGAGCGACTGGCGGGCCAGGCTGATGATCGTCCTGTCCATGGGCATGCGTCCTTGTTCAGGCGCGATTATGGTGCTGCTGTTCAGCAAGGTTATCGGAGTCTTTAGCTGGGGCGTGCTTTCTGCGCTGGTGATGGCGGCGGGCACCTCAATCACGATTTCCGGCCTGGCGCTGCTGGTGCACAGCTTCCGCTCGCTGGCGGTTCGGTTAAGCGGCAATCGGGCGCCGGTACTTTGGCGGCAGGTGGGCTGGTCAACGCTGGCGCTGGCGGGCGGCGTGATTCTGGTGGTGGCGGCGCTTATCATGTGGCTGAGCGTTCAGCCGATGGCGAGAGGCATCCGGCCTTTCTGACCGTACTTGAGAATAAGGGCATAAAAAAATCCCCTCGCCGCAAAGGCTGAGGGGATTTTTGTTTTTGCCTCTTATCTGATAACGAAGGGGAGGCAAAAAAGCTTAGCGCTTCAGCGCCTCGCTCAGTTCATCACGCATGGTTGCCAGCATGGCTTTCACTACGCGCGGGTTACCTGCCACGATGTTGCCGCTTGTCAGGTAGTTATGGCCGCCGGTGAAATCACACACGATGCTGCCCGCTTCACGAGCCAGCAGTTCGCCTGCGGCGAAATCCCATGGCTTCAGGCCAATTTCGAAGAAACCGTCCACGCGGCCAGCGGCAACGTAGGCCAGGTCCAGCGCAGCGGAACCGGTGCGACGGAAGTCTGCACACTGGGTGAACAGTTTGCCAACGATGTTGATGTAAGAAGGAGCGTGCTGCTTCACTTTGAACGGGAAGCCGGTCGCCAGTACGGTGCCGTCCAGGTCGCGAGCGTTGCTGCCGCGCAGACGGTAGCCGTTAAGCTGAGCGCCCTGGCCGCGGGTAGCGGTGAACAGTTCGTTACGCATTGGATCGTAAACAACGGCAACTTCAGTGCGGCCTTTAATACGAACAGCGATAGAAACGGAGAAGTGTGGCAGACGTTTGATGAAGTTGGTGGTGCCATCCAGCGGATCGATAACCCATTGCACGTCCTTATCTTCGCCTGCATGTTCACCGCTTTCTTCGGTGATGATGGTGTGCTGCGGGTAAGATTTGCGGATTGTTTCGATAATAATCGCTTCCGCGGCTTTATCGACGTTAGTCACAAAGTCATTGCTGCCTTTCTGACTGCTTTCTACGGAGTCTGGTGTTTCGTAGTGTTTGGCAATTACATTACCCGCCTTGCGCGCAGCACGCACGGCGATGGTCAACATAGGATGTTGCATCGGTCTCTCTCGCTGGATGTTAAAGAACGGAAATCGCGGCGGAGTATAGCAGAGCGTTCGGAATATGTCCCAGGGATATGATAAGATATTGCGATATTCTTCCCAGGCTGTGAATGATAATGCTGCAAAACGTACGAATCGTGCTGGTTGAAACCTCCCATACCGGCAACATGGGCTCCGTGGCTCGTGCTATGAAAACCATGGGCTTAACTAACCTTTGGCTGGTCAATCCGTTGGTAAAACCTGACTCCCAGGCCATCGCCCTGGCGGCCGGTGCCAGCGACGTGATTGGTGATGCTCAGATTGTTGATACCCTCGATGAGGCGCTGGCAGGATGCAGCCTGGTAGTCGGCACCAGCGCGCGCTCCCGTACGCTGCCGTGGCCGATGCTTGACCCACGCGAATGCGGCCTGAAAAGCATCAGCGAAGCGCAGCATGCCCCGGTCGCTATCGTGTTTGGCCGCGAGCGCGTGGGCCTGACCAACGAAGAGCTGCAGAAGTGCCATTACCACGTCGCCATTCAGGCAAACCCGGAATACAGCTCGCTTAACCTGGCTATGGCGGTGCAGATCCTCGCCTATGAAGTGCGTATCGCCTGGCTTGCTACCCAGGAGCAGCCGGAAGCCCCTAAAGAAGACGAAGACGCGCCTTATCCATTAGTGGATGACTTGGAGCGTTTCTACGTGCATCTCGAAAAAGCGCTGCAGGAAAGCGGTTTTATTCGCCCAACCCATCCGGGGCAGGTGATGAGCCGACTGCGTCGTCTGTTTACCCGCGCACGCCCGGAAAGTCAGGAATTAAACATCCTGCGCGGCATGCTGGCGTCGTTGGAAAACCCGAAAAAATCGGGCCAATAATACTTGAGTAAAATGGTAGGTTAAATAGTTGACCATTTTACTCAGGAATGTCAGACTTGCGTCCTGCTATGTGACAATCACACTTTTAAAAACCCCCGGGTCGAGGGGCTATTTGAGGTTAAGTAAGACATGAGACTGACATCAAAAGGGCGCTATGCCGTAACCGCGATGCTTGACGTTGCGCTGAACTCTGAATCGGGCCCGGTTCCATTGGCTGATATTTCTGAACGTCAGGGTATTTCACTCTCCTACCTGGAGCAGCTGTTCTCCCGCCTGCGTAAAAATGGCCTGGTAGCCAGCGTGCGCGGTCCTGGCGGTGGTTATCTGTTAGGTAAAGACGCGGGCAGCATCGCCGTGGGCGAAGTGATCAGCGCCGTTGATGAGTCCGTAGACGCTACCCGTTGTCAGGGTAAAGGTGGCTGCCAGGGCGGCGATAAGTGCCTGACCCACGCGCTGTGGCGCGATCTGAGCGACCGCCTGACCGGCTTCCTGAACAACATCACC
The DNA here is from genome assembly GCF_013386425.1 of Cedecea sp. P7760. NCBI lineage: Bacteria > Pseudomonadati > Pseudomonadota > Gammaproteobacteria > Enterobacterales > Enterobacteriaceae > Cedecea > Cedecea sp. P7760. The sequence continues at coordinate 74,165 of NZ_JACARU010000024.1, forward strand.
CTCGGTGAACTGGTGAATAACCAGGAAGTTCTGGACGTGGCCGACCGTCAGCACAATGAAAACCATCGCAGCACCCGTTCTCAAGACGCGATTGACGTCAAACTGCGCGCATAAGCAGAAGAACAAGAATTTTAGAATCAGGTTGGGGGAGCGGTGCTCCCTGTCTATAACGGCAGCATATTTTAAGCCTGATTCTTCGCATTGAAGTGATGTACGGAGCTTAAGAGCAATGAAATTACCGATTTACCTCGACTATTCCGCAACCACGCCGGTTGATCCGCGTGTTGCTGAGAAGATGATGCAGTTTTTAACGATGGACGGAACCTTCGGTAACCCGGCCTCCCGTTCCCACCGTTTTGGCTGGCAGGCTGAAGAAGCCGTTGATATCGCCCGTAACCAAATCGCTGAGCTGGTTGGTGCCGATCCGCGTGAAATCGTTTTCACCTCCGGTGCGACCGAGTCAGACAACCTGGCTATCAAAGGTGCCGCCAACTTCTATCAGAAGAAAGGCAAGCACATCATCACCGTAAAAACCGAACACAAAGCCGTGCTGGACACCTGTCGCCAGCTTGAGCGTGAAGGGTTTGAGGTGACTTATCTGGCGCCGCAGAGCAACGGTATCGTTGACCTGAAGCAGCTGGAAGCCGCCATGCGTGAAGACACTATTCTGGTGTCCATCATGCACGTGAATAACGAAATCGGCGTGGTGCAGGATATCGCGGCTATCGGCGAAATGTGCCGTTCCCGTGGCATTATCTTCCACGTTGACGCCACGCAAAGCGTGGGCAAACTGCCTATCGACCTGAGCCAGCTTAAAGTGGACCTGATGTCCTTCTCTGGCCACAAAATTTACGGGCCGAAAGGTATCGGTGCGCTGTACGTGCGTCGTAAACCGCGTATCCGTATCGAAGCACAGATTCACGGCGGTGGTCACGAGCGCGGTATGCGTTCCGGTACGCTGCCTGTGCACCAGATCGTCGGCATGGGCGAAGCTTACCGTATCGCAAAAGAAGAGATGGAGACCGAAATGGCCCGTCTGCGCACGCTGCGTAACCGTCTGTGGAACGGCGTGAAAGATATGGAAGAAGTTTACCTGAACGGTGACCTGGAGCACGGCGCGCCAAACATCCTGAACGTCAGCTTTAACTACGTTGAAGGTGAGTCGCTGATCATGGCGCTGAAAGACCTCGCGGTTTCTTCAGGTTCTGCCTGTACTTCCGCTAGCCTCGAGCCATCCTACGTGCTGCGCGCGCTGGGAATGAGCGATGAACTGGCTCACAGCTCTATCCGTTTCTCTCTGGGTCGTTTTACCACTGAAGAAGAGATCGATTACACCATCGAGCTGGTACGTAAATCCATCGGCCGTCTGCGCGACCTTTCTCCGCTGTGGGAAATGTTCAAGCAGGGCGTGGATATTAATTCCATCGAATGGGCTCATCACTGATCGTTCGTCAGGACGTCGATTTCAGATTCTGGAGAAGTAAAAATGGCTTACAGCGAAAAAGTAATTGATCACTACGAAAACCCACGCAACGTCGGTTCTTTCGACAACAGCGACGATAGCGTTGGTTCCGGCATGGTGGGTGCACCGGCCTGTGGCGACGTGATGAAGTTGCAGATCAAAGTCAACAATGAAGGTATCATTGAAGACGCGCGTTTCAAAACCTACGGCTGCGGCTCGGCGATTGCTTCCAGCTCGCTGGTGACCGAGTGGGTGAAGGGCAAGTCCCTGGACGAAGCGCAGGCGATCAAAAACACCGACATCGCAGACGAACTCGAACTGCCGCCGGTGAAGATTCACTGCTCAATCCTTGCAGAAGACGCAATTAAAGCGGCTATCGCGGATTACAAAAGCAAACGTGAAACAAAATAACTCTCACTAATTCGAGCTTGCTGCCCGGCAGCGGCTCGAAGTATGACGAGTTAAATATCTGATTGAGGTTGTTGTATGTCGATTACCCTTAGCGACAGCGCTGCTGCCCGTGTAAATGCCTTCCTGACCAACCGTGGTAAAGGGTTTGGTTTGCGTCTGGGCGTGCGCACTTCAGGCTGCTCTGGGATGGCTTATGTTCTCGAATTTGTAGACGAACCGCTGGTGGATGACACCGTGTTCGAAGACAAAGGCGTGAAGGTGGTTGTCGATGGTAAAAGCCTGCAATTTTTAAACGGGACAGAGCTCGACTTCGTGAAAGAAGGCCTTAACGAAGGGTTTAAGTTTACTAACCCTAACGTGAAGGACGAGTGTGGCTGCGGCGAAAGCTTCCACGTCTGATCCTGCGCATCTCCCCACCGGCTTTGGCCCGTGGGGATTTTGCTTTACCACCCAGCATTTACCTGACATGAACCCGAGTCTGTTATGGATTATTTTACCCTGTTTGGGCTAACGCCAGGCTATACCCTGAACACCGAGCTTCTGGCTAGCCGTTACCAGGAGCTGCAGCGCCAGTTCCACCCGGACAAATACGCCAGCCGCCCTCAGGCGGAACAGCTTCTGGCCGTTAGCCAATCCGCAACCATCAACCAGGCCTGGCAGACGCTGCGTCACCCGCTTGCCCGCGCCGAATACATCCTGTCCCTGAACGGCTTCGATCTGGCTAATGAACAGCATACCGTGCGCGACACCGCGTTCCTGATGGAACAGCTGGATCTGCGCGAAGAGCTGGATGATATCGACCAGGCTAAAGACAGTGACAGGCTTGAAAGTTTTGCCTCTCGCGTAAAAACGATGGTGAAAAACCGCAGCGCGCAGATGGTACAGCAGCTGGATGACCAGCAGTGGGAACAGGCGGCGGACACCGTTCGCAAGCTGCGTTTCCTCGATAAATTACAGAGCCAAATTGAACAACTAGAAGAAAAGCTGCTCGACTTTTAACGCCTGAACTCAGGCCCGATTTTTGGAAGCGATACATGGCCTTATTACAAATTAGCGAGCCCGGCATGATGGCTGCGCCGCACCAGCGCAGGCTGGCCGCAGGCATCGACCTTGGCACCACCAACTCGCTGGTGGCTACCGTTCGTAGCGGCCAGGCTGAAACCCTTGCTGACCACGAAGGCCGCCACCTGCTGCCTTCTGTCGTTCACTACCAGCCGCAGGGACATCTGGTCGGTTTTGACGCGCGCGCGCTCGCCGCTCAGGATCCTGCTAACACTATCAGCTCGGTAAAACGCATGATGGGCCGCTCTCTGGCGGACATTCAGACGCGTTATCCTCATCTTCCTTATCGCCTGCAGGCAAGTGAAAACGGCCTGCCGATGATCGAAACGCCCGCCGGCCTGCTTAACCCGATTCGCATTTCTGCCGATATCCTGAAATCACTCTCTGCCCGCGCCACTGAAACGCTGGAAGGGGAGCTTGATGGCGTGGTTATCACGGTTCCCGCGTATTTTGATGACGCACAGCGTCAGGGTACCAAAGATGCCGCACGCCTCGCTGGCCTGCACGTTCTGCGCCTGCTGAACGAACCTACCGCGGCGGCTATTGCCTATGGTCTGGATTCAGGTAAAGAAGGCGTCATTGCCGTTTACGATCTGGGTGGCGGAACTTTTGATATCTCTATTCTTCGCCTGAGCCGCGGCGTGTTTGAAGTGCTGGCAACGGGCGGTGATTCCGCGCTTGGCGGCGATGACTTCGACCACCTTCTGGCCGACTGGCTGCGCGAACAGGCCGGTATTGCCGATCGCAGCGACGACCGCGTACAGCGCCAGCTCCTGGACGCAGCCATCGCCGCCAAAATCGCCCTCAGCGATGCCGCAACCGCCCGCGTCGAAGTGGCGGGCTGGCAGGGGGAAGTGACTCGCGAGCAGTTCAACGACCTTATCTCTTCGCTAGTTAAACGTACTTTGCTGTCCTGTCGTCGCGCGTTAAAAGACGCGGGCGTTGAAGCAGAAGAAGTGCTGGAAGTGGTGATGGTCGGCGGTTCGACCCGAGTACCTTTGGTGCGTGAGCGCGTAGGGGAATTCTTTGGTCGCACGCCGCTAACGTCCATCGACCCGGACAAAGTCGTTGCCATCGGCGCGGCAATCCAGGCCGACATTCTGGTGGGGAATAAGCCGGACAGCGAAATGCTGCTGCTGGACGTGATCCCACTGTCGCTTGGCCTGGAAACGATGGGCGGGCTGGTTGAGAAAGTCATCCCGCGTAACACCACCATCCCGGTAGCGCGTGCGCAGGAATTCACCACCTTCAAAGACGGCCAGACCGCTATGGCTATCCACGTGCTGCAGGGCGAGCGTGAACTCGTTCAGGATTGCCGTTCGCTGGCTCGCTTTACGCTGCGCGGCATTCCAGCCATGTCCGCTGGCGGGGCCCATATTCGCGTCACCTTCCAGGTAGACGCCGATGGCCTGCTGAGCGTAACGGCAATGGAAAAATCCACCGGCGTTGAATCCTCAATCCAGGTGAAACCTTCTTATGGCCTGAGTGATGGCGAAATTGCCAGCATGATTCAGGACTCCATGAGTTACGCCGAGCATGACGTGCAAGCACGTATGCTGGCCGAGCAAAAAGTCGAAGCTGCCCGCGTGCTGGAGAGTTTGACCAGCGCGTTGACGGCGGATGCCGCGCTGCTAAGCGCCGCAGAGCGTGCCGACATTGATGCCGCGATGGCCGCGTTAAGCGCTGCCGCCGCGAGTGACGATGCCGACGCTATTCAAAATGAAATCAAAAACGTAGACAAGCAAACCCAGGAATTCGCCGCGCGCCGTATGGATCAATCGATCCGTAAAGCGTTGACCGGCCATTCCGTGGACGAGGTTTAATATGCCAAAGATTGTTTTTCTGCCTCATCAGGACCTGTGTCCGGATGGCGCAGTTCTGGAAGCGAAGCAAGGTGAAACCATTCTCGACGTTGCGCTGCGCAACGGTATTGAGATTGAACACGCCTGTGAGAAGTCCTGCGCCTGCACCACCTGCCACTGCGTTGTGCGTGAAGGTTTTGATTCACTCGCGGAAAGCACCGAGGACGAAGACGACATGCTGGATAAAGCATGGGGTCTGGAGCCGGAAAGCCGCCTGAGCTGCCAGGCTCGCGTCAGCGACGAAGACCTGGTGGTTGAGATGCCGCGTTACACCATTAACCACGCACGCGAACACTAACGGGAGTCGCCATGGGACTGAAGTGGACCGACAGCCGCGAAATCGGCGAAGCGCTGTACGACAGCCGTCCGGATCTCGATCCTAAGACGGTGCGTTTCACCGATATGCACCAGTGGATCTGCGAGCTGGAAGAGTTTGATGACGATCCGAGCGCTTCTAACGAGAAAGTACTGGAAGCGATTTTGCTTGTCTGGTTAGATGAAGCTGAATGATACACGGGCTGCCTTGGGCGGCCCGTTGTACTGATGACCAGGTTCATTGCCCTAAAATGTTCGGATCGCGATCGAATAAAAGCAATGAATTGTGTTCTCTGGTTTGCCCCAAACAGTCGAAAATCCCATTTTTCGGCTGTTTGACATCAATCTAACGGGCTGCCTTGGGCGGCCCGTTTTTGCATTTTGCCTGTGCTGAACAATGAAGGATTGGAAAATGACTGAAGCCATGAAAATCACCCTTTCCACGCAGCCAGCGGACGCACGCTGGGGCGAAAAGGCGACGTATAGCATTAACAATGACGGCATTACCCTACACCTGACCGGCAAAGACGATCTCGGTCTTATCCAGCGCGCAGCGCGCAAAATTGATGGCCAGGGGCTGAAGCACGTTCAGCTGGCTGGCGAAGGCTGGGACGTAGAGAAGAGCTGGGCCTTCTGGCAGGGCTATCGCGCACCAAAAGGCACCCGCAAAATTGACTGGGCCGTGCTGAGCGAAACCGAGCAGAAAGAGCTGGATAGCCGCCTGAAAGTGATTGACTGGGTTCGCCACACCATCAACACCCCGGCAGAAGAGCTGGGCCCGGAGCAGCTTGCTTCCCGCGCCGTTGACCTGCTGTGTGACGTTGCCTGTGACCACGTTTCTTACCGTATTACCAAGGGCGAAGACCTGCGTGAGCAGAACTATGCCGGGATCCACACCGTTGGCCGTGGCTCTGACCGTGCACCCGTGCTGCTGGCGCTGGACTACAACCCAACCGGTAACCCGGACGCGCCGGTTTACGCAAGCCTGGTCGGGAAGGGCATCACCTTTGACTCCGGCGGCTACAGCATCAAACAGACCGCGTTCATGGATTCTATGAAATCCGACATGGGCGGTGCAGCGACTATTACCGGCGCACTGGCTCTGGCCATCACCCGTGGCCTGAACAAGCGCGTGAAGCTGTTCCTGTGCTGCGCGGATAACATGATCAGCGGCAATGCAATGAAGCTGGGTGACATCATCACCTACCGTAACGGTAAAACCGTTGAAGTGATGAACACCGACGCCGAAGGGCGCCTGGTGCTGGCCGATGGCCTGATTGACGCTGCCGCTCAGAAACCAGAGCTGATTATCGACTGCGCCACCCTGACCGGTGCGGCGAAAACGGCGCTGGGTAACGATTACCACGCGGTATTCAGCTTTGACGAAAAGCTGGCCGCTCGCCTGCTGACCAGCGCCGCCGAAGAAAACGAGCCGTTCTGGCGCCTGCCGCTGGCGGAATTCCACCGCAGCCAGCTGCCGTCTAACTTCGCCGAGCTGAACAATACCGCCAACGCCTCTTATCCGGCGGGTGCAAGCACTGCGGCAGGTTTCCTGTCTCACTTTGTGGAAAACTACCACCAGGGCTGGGTACACGTGGACTGCTCTGCAACCTACCGTAAGGGCGCGGTTGAGCAATGGTCTGCCGGTGCCACCGGTCTGGGCGTACGTGCGATCGCCAATCTGCTGTTAGCTAAGTAATACTGCCTCTCACCCCGGCCCTCTCCCCATAGGGGAGAGGGGGAAAGACGGTCCTGAACTGTCCCCTCTCCCTTCCAGGGAGAGGGTTAGGGTGAGGGTAAAACCTCTTAAGCTTTACCCCGGAATCACAATGTCAGACACAAAAAATGAACTAGAAACCCTGCTTGAGCAGGCGGCAACCGAGCCGGCCCACCGCCCGGCATTTTTCCGTACCCTGCTGGAATCCACCGTTTGGGTGCCGGGCAACGCGGCGGAAGGTGAAGCTATCGACGCCGACAGTGCGGTTGAACTGCAGCACTGGGAAAAAGAAGATGGTACTTCGGTGATCCCTTTCTTCACATCCCTGGAAGCTCTGCAGGAAGCTGTAAGCCATGAGCAGGCGTTTGTGGTGATGCCCGTGCGCACTTTGTTTGAAATGACGCTGGGCGAATCTCTGTTCCTTAACGCCAAACTGCCGACCGGCAAAGAATTTACGCCAAACGAAATCAACCATTTGGTCAGCGCAGAGAGTGACCCTCTGAGCCAGCAGAAAGTGCTGGAGGGCGGCACCTCGCTGCTGCTTTCAGAAGTTGCCGAGCCGCCAGCACAGATGGTCGACTCGCTGACGACGCTGTTTAAAAAACTGAAAACGGTTAAACGGGCGTTTATCTGCTCCATCAAGGAACAGGCAGACGAAGAACCAAACCTGCTGATCGGTATTGAGGCTGACGGCGACATCGAGGCAATCATTCGCCAGGCCGGGAGCGTGGCAACCGATACGTTACCGGGCGATGAGCCAGTTGATATCTGCCTGGTCGTTGAGGGTGAGAAGGGCATCAGCCACTTTATGATTGCCCACATAACCCCGTTCTACGAACGCCGTTGGGGTAGCTTCCTGCGCGACTTTAAGCAAAACCGTATTATTTGACGGCTGTTTGCCATCAATTTGAAGGGAGGCGCTTATGCCTCCCTTTTTGTTTTACTGCGCAGGCTCAACCGGCAGGTCAGGGCGAGCGCCCCATTCACTCCACGAACCATCGTAAAGCGACACGCCGTTCACGCCCAGCGTCGTCAGTGCCAGTACCACGACGGCAGCCGTGACGCCGGAGCCGCAGCTGGCAATGATTGGCCGCTCGAAGCTTACGCCCTGGCGCTCGAAGATTTCGCTCAGTTTGTCCGTTGTCTTCAACTGGCCGTTTTCCACAAGGTCCACCCACGGCACGTTAAGTGCGCCTGGGATATGGCCGCGTTTCAGGCCCGGGCGCGGCTCATCTGCCAGCGCATTAAAGCGTGGTGCCGGGCGAGCATCCACAATCTGAGCGGTGCCTTCGTGGCTGACCAGCAGCACGTCGGTAAGGCGTTTGATCACCAGCGGATCGAAGTTAACCTCGAACTCACCTTCCTGCAGCTCCACGTCCCCTTGTTCCAGCGGCAACGCTTCACGTTGCCATTCCGCCAGCCCACCGGCCAGAATCGACACTCTTTCGACGCCGAAGGTGCGCAGCATCCACCAGGCACGAGGCGCGGAGAACAGATTACCTTCGTCGTAGACTACCAGGTGCTTATCGCTGCTGACGCCCAGCTCGCGCATAGCAACGGCAAATGCTTCGGCACGCGGCATCATGTGGGGAAGGGGGCTGGTGTGATCGGAGAGCGCCTCGATGTCAAAATAGACCGCACGTGGCAGATGCCCGGCCCGGTATTCGCCCGGCAGGTCGCGGTGCTCCTGCCCTGGCGGTGCCATACGGGCATCTAAAATCTGGATATCGTCATCGTTAATGTGTTCTGCGAGCCAGTCGCTCGCGACGAAGAAAGAGGTGGACATAGTGAGCCTCCGGTTCATCAAAGAAAATCGGATTGTCGGTGTTTTTCCAGAACCCGGCAAGCAGCCTTGCCTGACATCGCGAGATACTTCGTAAAACTTATTGAATGCAGTCGCTAATTTACCGTTGCCTGCGAGACATCTCGCAAGGCAGAGGATTCCTACTTTCGCTTTTCTGGCTAATCCGCATAATACTTGCTCTACGTAATGTTTAGCGGCCCTTATTGGCCAGGGATGAAAGAATGAATGCACTACGTTTGACGAGCCTCGCCGCGCTGGTTTGCGGCCTGCTGGCGCTTTCGGGCTGTGACGATAAAAACAATCAGCAAACCGTTCAGCCCACCGCCTCTGCGGCGGAACAAAGCAGCAAAGCTGAAACTAAACCGGATACCGCCCAGCTAGAAAAACTGGCGCAGCAGTCCGCAGGGAAGCCGCTGAAACTGCTTGATGCCTCCGAAGTTCAGCTGGACGGTGCCAGCACGTTAGTGCTGACGTTTTCCATTCCGCTCGATCCCAATCAGGACTTCAATAAAGTCGCCCATCTGGTGGATAAAACCAGCGGCAAAGTGGACGGTGCCTGGGAGCTTTCCCGCGACCTGAAAGAGCTACGCCTGCGCCACCTTGAGCCAAAGCGCACGCTGATCGTGACCGTAGAAAGTGGCCTGCTTGCACTGAATAAAGCGACGCTGGACGCCAGCTTCGAAAAACAGATCGCCACGCGTGACGTGCAGCCGAGCGTAGGCTTTGCCAGCAAAGGCTCGTTACTGCCGACCAAAGTGATTGCGGGTTTGCCTGTTATGGCACTCAACGTCGATAAAATTGACGTCAACTTCTACCGCATTAAGGACAGCTCGCTCAGCGCGTTTGTCAGCCAATGGCAGTATCGCAACTCGGTCTCTAACTGGGAGTCCGACAATCTTCTGAAACTGGCCGATCTGGTTTACACCGGTCGTTTTGACCTCAACCCTGCACGCAACACTCGCGAGAAGCTGATGTTGCCGCTGGGCGATATCAAGCCCCTGCAGCAGCCCGGCGTTTATCTGGCGATCATGAATCAGGCGGGTCATTACGCCTACAGCAATGCCGCGACGCTCTTCACGCTGAGCGATGTGGGCATTTCGGTGCATCGCTATCACGACAGGCTGGACGTCTTTACCCAGAGTCTGGAAAACGGTGCCGCGCAGTCGGGCGTTGAAATTGTGCTGCTGAACGAAAAAGGGCAAACGGTTGGGCAAGGTAAAAGCGACGGTGACGGGCATACCACGCTTGAGAAGCTGAATAAAGGCACGTTACTGCTGGCGCGCAATGGCGAGCAAACCACGCTGCTGGATCTCAGCCGCCCGGCGCTGGACCTGGCCGAGTTTGATATCGCCGGTGAACAGGGCTACAGCAAACAGTTCTTTATGTTTGGCCCAAGAGATCTCTATCGCCCGGGAGAGTCGGTCATCGTTAATGCCCTGCTCAGAGACGGAGACGGCAAACCGCTGCCGCCGCAGCCGGTGAAGCTTGAGGTAGTGAAACCGGACGGCCAGGTTGCCCGCACCGAAGTCTGGCAGTCGGCCAACGGGCTTTATCAATTTACTTATCCTCTGAGCGACAGCGCGGCAACCGGGAACTGGCAAATGCGGGTCAACACCGGGGATAACCAGCCTCGCAGCTGGGCATTTAAAGTTGAAGACTTTATGCCGGAGCGTATGGCGCTGAATCTCACGGCGCAGAGTGCGCCGATATCCCCTGAAGATACCGTCAACTTTGACGTTGCCGGGCGCTATCTCTATGGGGCGCCAGCCGCGGGTAACAACCTTCAGGGGCAGCTCTTCCTGCGTCCTTTACGTGAGGCCGTTGCCGGGCTTCCGGGGTTCCAGTTTGGCGATATTAATGAGCAAAACCTTGCCCGTAGCCTGGATGCCGTTGAGCTAACGCTCGATGAAAAGGGGCATACGACCGTCAGCGCGGAAAGCCAGTGGGGAGACGTGCATTCTCCGCTTCGCCTGATTTTGCAGGCCAGCCTGCTGGAGTCCGGCGGTCGCCCGGTGACACGCCGCGTAGAGCAGGCCATCTGGCCCGCTCAGGCATTGCCGGGGATCCGCCCTCAGTTTGCCAGTAAAGAGGTCTATGACTACCGGACCGACACTACCCGCACGCAGCCGATCGTTGATGAAGACAGCAGCGCAGGCTTTGACATTGTCTATGCAGATGCACAGGGAGAGAAGCTGGCGGTAAGTGACCTGGACGTGCGCCTGATTCGCGAGCGTAGGGATTACTACTGGAGCTGGGAAGAAAGCGAAGGCTGGCAGTCTCAGTATGACCAAAAAGATCTGGTGGAAGCCGAGCAGAAGCTAACCCTTACCGCAGGGGAAACGGGCAAGGTGGCCTTCCCCGTAGAGTGGGGCTCCTACCGCCTGGAAGTCCGTGACCCACAAAGTAATCTCGTCAGCAGCCTGCGTTTTTGGGCAGGCTATAGCTGGCAGGACAACAGCGACGGAACCGGGGCGGTACGCCCGGACCGGGTGACGCTAAAAATAGACAAGCCTTCCTATAAAGCGGGCGATACCATCAATCTACATATCGCCGCACCTGCAGCGGGTAAAGGGTATGCGCTGGTGGAGTCCAGCGATGGGCCGCTGTGGTGGAAAGAAATAGACGTTCCGGCAAGCGGCATGGATCTCGCTATCCCGGTGGATAAAAGCTGGCAGCGTCACGATCTTTACCTGAGTACCGTGGTTATTCGCCCCGGAGACAAGGCTCGTTCCGCCACGCCTAAGCGCGCTGTCGGGATCCTTCACCTGCCGCTAGGAGACGAGAGTCGCCGCCTCGATCTTACGTTGCAAAATCCAGCCAAAATGCGCCCCAACCAGAACCTGACGGTTAAGGTGAAGGCCAGCGTGAAAAATGGCGAAGTGCCGAAGCAGATCAACGTGCTGCTGTCCGCCGTGGACAGCGGCGTGCTTAACATCACCGATTACAAAACGCCGGATCCGTGGGATGCCTTCTTTGGGCGCAAGCGCTATGGCGCTGACATTTACGACATTTACGGCCAGGTGATTGAAGGCGAAGGGCGGCTGGCTGCGCTGCGCTTTGGCGGTGACGGAGATGAAGGTGATGAGCTAAGCCGTGGTGGTAAAAAGCCGGTAAACCACGTGACCATCATCGCGCAACAGGCTCAGCCCGTAGCGCTAGATGAAAACGGTGAAGGAACGGTGACGCTGCCCATTGGTGATTTCAACGGTGAACTGCGGGTCATGGCGCAGGCCTGGACCGACGATCGCTTTGGTAATAGCGAAGAAAAAGTCACGGTTGCCGCGCCGCTGGTGAGCGAGCTGGCCGCGCCGAGATTTATGGCCGGTGGAGATACCAGCCGCCTGGCGCTGGATCTCACTAACCTGACGGACAGACCCCAGCAGCTTAGCGTGGCGCTCAGCGCTCAGGGACTGTTAGCGCTAAACGGAGCGTCGACGATGGACGTGAAGCTGGCCCCTGGTGCTCGCGGCACGCTGTTCATCCCTGTTCGCGCGCTGGAAGGTTTTGGTGACGGTGAAATCAAAGCCGTGATTAACGGACTTTCACTGCCGGGCGAGACGCTGGCGACCCCGGATAAACAGTGGAAAATCGGCGTTCGTCCTGCGTTCCCTGCGCAGACGGTGAACAGTGGCGCGGTGGTTAAACCGGGCGAAGTCTGGACGCTTCCACCTGCGCATCTGTCAGGGATTGCTGCTTCGACGCTGGAAGGTCAACTGTTGCTGAGCGGGCGCCCGCCTCTGAACCTGGCGCGCTACATTCGCGAGCTAAAAGCCTATCCGTACGGCTGCCTGGAGCAGACGACCAGCGGCCTGTTCCCGTCGCTGTACACTAACGAAGCTGAACTTAACGCATTGGGTATCAAAGGGATAACCGATCCTCAGCGTCGCGCTGCCATTGATGTGGGCATTGCCCGCCTGCAGGAAATGCAAAGCGACAATGGCGGCTTCGGGCTGTGGGATAAATCAGGGCCGGAAGAATACTGGCTGACGGCCTATGTTACAGACTTCCTGGTTCGGGCCAGCGAGCAGGGCTACAGCGTTAATGGCGACGCGCTCGGCAAGGCTAATCAGCGCCTGCTGCGCTATCTTCAGGATCCGGGCATGATCGCCTTGCGCTATACCGACGATGCTCCGGCCAGCCGCTTCGCGGTTCAGGCCTATGCCGGGCTGGTGCTGGCTCGTCAACAAAAAGCGCCGCTTGGGGCATTGCGTGAACTGTGGCAGCGTCACGAACAGGCTCGTGCCGGACTACCGCTGGTGCAGCTGGGTATTGCCCTGAAGCTTATGGGCGATGAGCCGCGTAGCCAGCAGGCGATTGCTCTGGGGCTGAAAACTCAGCGCAGCGATAAACAGGTCTGGATGGCGGATTACGGCAGCGAGCTGCGGGATAAAGCAATGATGCTGAGCCTGCTGGAAGAGAACAAGCTGTTGCCGGATAGCCAGAATCAGCTGCTGCTTGAGCTGTCCGATATGGCCTGGAGCCAGCGCTGGTTATCCACTCAGGAAACGAACGCGTTGTTTATTGCCGGCCACGGTCTGCAAAACGTGAAAGGTGACTGGCAGGCGCAGACATCGTTGGGCGCGGAGCCGCTGGCTTCCAGCCAGGCGGTAACGCGTAATCTGACCGCACAGCAGCTTTCTGGCCTGCAGGTGACCAACACCGGGATGTCCAGCCTCTATTTACGCCTGGACAGCGCTGGGTATCCGCAGCAGGCGCCGGCTGCCTACAGCAACGTGCTGCATATTGAACGTCACTTCCTTGATGCGAAAGGCAATACACGGTCACTTTCATCGTTGAAAAGCGGGGAATTGGTGATGGTGTGGCTGGACGTTTGGGCTGACAAAAACGTGCCGGATGCGCTAGTGGTGGATTTATTGCCTGCCGGGCTGGAGCTGGAAAACCAGAATCTGGCGAACAGCAGCGCCAGCCTGAGCGACAGCGCGAGCGGAGTACAGACGTTGTTGAACCAAATGCAGCAGCAGGACATACAGCATATGGAGTTCAGGGATGACCGCTTTGTGGCCGCGCTGCCGCTGAACGAGGGCCAGCATGCAACCCTTATCTATCTGGCTCGAGCCGTTACGCCGGGAAGCTACACCGTGCCTGTCCCGCAGGTGGAATCAATGTACGTCCCGCAGTGGCGGGCAACCGGTAACAGTACCGGCACGTTGACCGTTGTGCCGTAAGCAGAGCGTCGGTGCTTAACGGATCAAGGCTACGCTGGCGGCGGCGCTATCTCTGGTTGATAGTGCCGCTGCTGGTTGCCTCTCTCATCTGGCTGGCGGATAAGCTCTGGCCTCTGCCTTTACATGAGGTCAACCCGGCTCGCGTAGTGGTCGCTGAAAACGGTACTCCTCTATGGCGGTTTGCGGATGCGGAAGGGATCTGGCGTTATCCGGTGGAGCTGAATCAGGTTTCTCCTCGTTACCTTGAAGCGCTTATTGGCTATGAGGATCGCTGGTTTTGGGATCATCCCGGCGTAAATCCTTTCTCGATTTTGAGAGCGGCCTGGCAGGATCTGCGTCATGGAGAATTGATCTCCGGGGGCAGCACGTTGACGATGCAGGTTGCGCGTCTGCTGGATCCTCATCCTCGTACTTTCGGCGGTAAAGTTCGCCAGGTCTGGCGCGCCTTCCAGCTCGAATGGCATCTTTCCAAAAAGCAGATCCTGACCCTCTACCTCAACCGTGCTCCCTTCGGCGGCACGCTACAGGGCGTCGGCGCGGCAAGCTGGGCCTATCTCGGGAAAGCCCCTGAAAAGCTAAGTTATTCAGAAGCTGCGCTGCTGGCGGTACTTCCGCAGGCACCAAGCCGCCTGCGGCCTGACCGCTGGCCTGAACGCGCGCAGCTAGCACGGGATAAGGTACTCCGTCGCATGGCGGAACAGGGCGTGTGGTCACAGAAACAGGTTACAGAGTCTTTGCAGGAGCCTGTCTGGCTGGCACCCCGCCAGATGCCGCAGCTCGCCCCGCTGCTGTCCCGGTATCTGGCATCGCGCACTAAAGATACGCTGATCTCTACCACGCTGAATGCTTCTTTGCAGCGTCAGCTGGAAGAGCTGGCCCTGGGCTGGAAATCACGTTTACCGCCTCGATCTTCACTGGCCATGCTGGTGGTTGACCACACCACGATGCAGGTTCGCGCGTGGGTTGGCTCGGCGGATATCAACGATGACAGTCGATTCGGGCATGTCGATATGGTCACCGCCGTTCGATCGCCGGGCTCCGTGCTGAAGCCTTTTGTTTATGGCATGGCAATGGACGAAGGATTAATTCATCCGGCTTCTTTATTGCAGGACGTGCCGCGTCGATTCGGCGACTATCGTCCGGGAAACTTTGATACGGGTTTTCACGGGCCGGTGAGCATGAGCGATGCTCTGGTGCGTTCGCTGAACCTGCCCGCTGTTCAGGTGCTCGAGGCCTACGGGCCGAAGCGTTTTGCCGGGCAGATGGGTAATGTGGGGCTCAACCTTCGCTTCCCTCAGGGAAGCGAGCCCAACCTCTCGCTTATACTTGGCGGCGGTGGTGCGAGGCTGGACCAGATAGTTGCGGCCTACAGCGCGTTTGCCCGTCATGGCAAAGCCGCTCAGCTGCGGGTATTGGCGAATGATGCGCTGCGGGAGCGTCCGTTGATGTCGTCGGGTTCGGCCTGGATTATCCGCCGAATTCTTGCCGGAGAAGCCCAGCCTCAGCCTGATGCTTCTTTACCTCCCGTCGTCCCTCTGGCGTGGAAAACCGGGACCAGCTACGGCTATCGTGATGCCTGGGCCATCGGCATCAACTCGCGTTACCTGATTGGCATCTGGACCGGCAGGCCTGATAGCACGCCGGTGGCGGGGCAGTTTGGCTTAGGGAGTGCCGTACCGCTGCTTAATCAGGTAAACAATCTGCTGCAGGCTAATTCACGCGTGCAGCAGCTTCATTTGCCGACGGATCCTCGCCCGGCCTCGGTCAGTGCCGCAGAGATCTGCTGGCCCGGCGGGCAGGCATTGCCGCCGGGGGATAGTAATTGCCGCCGACGCCTGACGACCTGGCTTCTGGATGATGCTCAGCCGCCCACGCTGCTGGCTCCGGGGCAGGAAGGCGCGCAGGGCACGCGTCAGCTTATTTGGGTTGATGCGCAGGGTAAGCGAGTGGCACCCGATTGCCCGGGGGCTCGTCAGCAGACTGTCGCACTCTGGCCGCTGCCTCTTGAGCCGTGGCTGCCACAGGCTGAACGCAGGGCGGAGCGTCTTCCGCCGCCTTCTGAAATCTGCCCTCCGCTGCAGAAAGAGAGCGTAACGCCATTATTACTGCTGGGGGTACGAAACGGCACGATATTGAAACGTTTACCGGGGCAAATGCAGCTTCCTCTACGGCTTTCCAGCCAGGGGGGGCAAGGCCAGCGCTGGTGGTTTATTAACGGACAAAGCGAAGAGAGTCAGGGCGATGGGCTGGCGTTAATGCTTAATAAACCAGGAGAATATCAGGTGCTTGTGATGGATGAATCCGGGCAGGTAGCCAGTGCGAATTTCATTCTACAGTAACGGCAAAAGATGAAATACCGCCTGCTGCATCGATTGTGTTGCCAAAACTAATCTTATTTTAAAAAAATGTTATCTCCATCCATAGGCAACGGCAAACTTGCTCTTTATAATCTGCGCCAATTTCATAACCGGGTTTCCCGGACACACAGAACATCTACAGAGGTAATCATGGCTATTGAACGTACTTTTTCCATCATCAAACCAAACGCGGTGGCAAAAAACGTTATTGGTAACATTTATGCTCGTTTTGAATCTGCAGGGTTTAAAATCGTTGGCGCAAAAATGCTGCATCTGACCGTTGAGCAGGCTCGTGGTTTCTACGCTGAGCACGACGGTAAGCCGTTCTTCGACGGTCTGGTTGAGTTCATGACCTCCGGCCCAATCGTGGTTTCCGTTCTGGAAAGCGAAAACGCAGTACAGCGTCACCGCGACCTGATGGGCGCAACTAACCCGGCTAACGCGCTGGCAGGTACTCTGCGTGCAGACTACGCTGACAGCTTCACCGAAAACGGCACCCACGGTTCTGACTCCGTAGAATCCGCAGCCCGTGAAATCGCTTACTTCTTCGCCGAAGGCGAAGTGTGCCCACGCACCCGTTGATATTTCCAAATCTGTAAGCGAATTTACACTTAATATCTCCGTTGTTCGCTTTCAGTCGTGGCATCTATGCCCTAGAATTTGTACAATGCAACGCCCCCGGAAGAGCCAGCTCACCGGGGCGTTTCTTTTTCTAACCCTCCAGGGGCCATAACGTGTAACAACGAGGCCGGAAAACATTATGTCTGAAATGAACACGCCTGAAGCGACACCTGTTGTTGTTTCCAATAAAGCCGAAAAAATTAACCTGCTCGATCTTAACCGCCAGCAGCTGCGCGAGTTTTTCGCCGAGCTGGGTGAAAAGCCGTTCCGCGCCGACCAGGTCATGAAGTGGATGTATCACTATTGCAGTGATGACTTCGACGAAATGACGGACATCAACAAAGTGCTGCGCAACAAGCTAAAAGAGATTGCCGAGATTCGTGCTCCGGAAGTTGCAGAAGAGCAACGTTCTGCCGATGGCACCATCAAATGGGCAATCAAAATAGCCGATCAGCTGGTTGAAACGGTATACATCCCGGAAGAAGACCGCGCTACGCTGTGCGTCTCTTCACAGGTAGGTTGTGCGCTGGAGTGTAAATTCTGTTCCACCGCGCAGCAGGGCTTTAACCGTAACCTGCGCGTGTCAGAAATTATTGGTCAGGTCTGGCGTGCGGCGAAGATTATCGGTGCGCAGAAGAAAACCGGCGTGCGTCCTATCACCAACGTGGTAATGATGGGCATGGGCGAGCCGCTGCTGAACCTGAACAACGTGGTTCCGGCCATGGAAATCATGCTGGACGACTTCGGCTTTGGCCTGTCTAAACGTCGCGTAACGCTTTCCACCTCTGGCGTTGTGCCAGCGCTGGACAAGCTCGGGGATATGATTGACGTCGCGCTGGCTATCTCCCTGCACGCGCCTACCGATGATATTCGTGACGAAATCATGCCGATCAACAAAAAATACAACATCGAAACCTTCCTGGCGGCCGTTCGTCGTTACCTGGAGAAATCCAACGCCAACCAGGGCCGCGTGACGGTGGAGTATGTGCTGCTGGATCACGTTAACGATGGTACAGATCACGCGCATCAGCTGGCCGAATGCCTGAAAGATACGCCATGCAAAATCAACCTGATTCCATGGAACCCGTTCCCGGGCGCACCTTATGGCCGCAGTTCTAACAGCCGTATCGATCGTTTCTCTAAAGTACTGATGAGCTATGGTTTTACTACCATTGTTCGTAAGACCCGCGGCGACGATATCGATGCAGCATGTGGCCAGCTGGCCGGTGAAGTTATCGACCGTACCAAGCGTACTATGCGTAAGCGTATGCAGGGTGAACCTATTGCCGTGAAGGCCGTCTGATAATAGATGGCTATTTACCGCGCTGGGCGAGGGTGCTCTGCGCGGTATAAAAAACGGGCAAAAGTGTATGGGCAGTCAATAACGTGGCCTAATACATCATTCAGCATAATAATTACGGTGCGTTTCGGGCGGCTTTAAGGCAGTATGTAGCCGCACAACAACAGTTTAGTTGTTCCCATTTCGTAAAGTTAACGGACAGTTTGCCGAAGGGTGGCTATGGTTAACTTACCGGCAGGTCCGGTAGCCCAGGAAAACGCCAGCTCAGCGTGAATTACGCTGCTGACATCGGGTATTTTTGCTGAGGGTTTGCCTTCAGGTATCAGATTTGTTTCGCGGTGCGAGTCAATCTGACGTAGCGGAGACGTTGCGGTACAGGACTCGTGCCAAATTCTTTAATTTGAACAGTACCAGCAGTTGTAGCTAATGAATACTGAAGCCACTAACGAATCAAATGCAGCACAAACAACAGGTGAGCGTTTACGTAACGCGCGTGAACAGATGGGTCTCAGCCAGCAGGCTGTGGCTGAACGCCTGTGCCTGAAAGTTTCCACCGTCAGGGATATAGAAGACGACAAGGCGCCTGCCGAGCTGGCCTCTACGTTCCTGCGTGGCTATATCCGCTCTTATGCGCGACTGGTTCGTATTCCTGAAGAAGAGCTGTTGCCGATGATGGCGAAACAGGCCCCGATTAAGGCGGCCAAAGTTGAGCCTATGCAAAGCTTCTCACTCGGTAAGCGCCGTAAAAAGCGCGACGGCTGGCTGATGAGTTTTACCTGGCTGATTCTGTTCGTTGTCATTGGCCTGACGGGCGCATGGTGGTGGCAAAACCACAAGGCGCAGCAGGAAGAGCTGTCTACGATGGCCGACCAGTCAACCACTGAACTTTCTACCAGCAGCGGCCAGTCTGTGCCGCTGAATACCGGCAGTGATACCTCTACCGATGCGGCGGCGACCTCGCCTTCCGCAGCGGCCGTTGAACAGCCTGCGCCTGCTGCAAATAGCGTGGCTCCGGCGCCATCTCAGCAAACTGCCGCTGCGGATGTCACTCAGCAGCCGGCCGTGGTTGCGCCAGGCCAGGCACCAATTGATAACGCACAGACTACGCCAGCAGTGACTGCCGGGCAGCTGCCAACCGATCAGGCTGGTGTGAATCAGGCGGCGGATGCCGCTCAAGGTCTGGCGCTGAACTTCACCGCTGACTGCTGGCTGGAAGTCACCGACGCCAGCGGTAAAAAGCTGTTTAGCGGCCTGCAGCGCAAAGATGCGAAGCTGAATTTAGCGGGCAAAGCGCCTTATAAACTGAAAATTGGCGCGCCGTCGGCAGTACAGGTTCAATACCAGGGCAAACCTGTGGACCTGAGTCGTTTTATCAGAACTAACCAGGTTGCACGTCTGACCGTCGGTGCTGAATAATCAGCGCCAGTCCAGACGCGTAATTGTGGAGATTTACCATGCATAATGCCGCACCCATCCAACGTCGCAAATCCAGGCGGATCTACGTCGGTAATGTGCCAATCGGCGATGGTGCCCCTATCGCCGTTCAGTCGATGACCAATACGCGTACCACCGATGTGGAAGCCACGGTTAATCAAATCAAAGCATTAGAACGCGTAGGCGCCGATATCGTTCGCGTATCCGTGCCAACGATGGATGCTGCCGAGGCTTTTAAGCTGATTAAGCAGCAGGTCAACGTTCCGCTGGTGGCCGATATTCACTTCGATTACCGCATCGCGCTCAAAGTTGCAGAATACGGTGTCGACTGCCTGCGTATTAACCCCGGCAACATCGGCAACGAAGAGCGTATTCGCACCGTGGTTGACTGCGCGCGCGATAAAAATATTCCTATCCGCATCGGCGTTAATGCCGGTTCCCTGGAAAAAGATCTGCAGGAAAAATACGGTGAGCCAACGCCTCAGGCGCTGCTCGAATCCGCTATGCGCCATGTAGATCATCTTGATCGTCTCAACTTTGATCAATTCAAAGTCAGCGTAAAAGCCTCTGATGTCTTCCTGGCAGTTGAGTCTTATCGCCTGTTGGCTAAACAGATCGATCAGCCGCTGCACCTCGGGATCACCGAAGCGGGTGGGGCGCGTGCTGGTGCAGTAAAGTCAGCGATCGGCCTGGGCCTGCTGCTTTCTGAAGGGATCGGCGACACGCTGCGTATCTCTCTGGCGGCGGATCCGATTGAAGAGATCAAAGTCGGCTTCGACATCCTTAAGTCGCTGCGTATTCGTTCCCGTGGGATCAACTTTATTGCCTGCCCAACCTGTTCTCGTCAGGAGTTTGACGTTATCGGGACGGTTAACGCGCTCGAACAGCGTCTGGAAGACATTATCACCCCGATGGACGTTTCCATCATCGGCTGCGTGGTTAACGGGCCGGGCGAAGCGCTGGTCTCCACGCTTGGTGTGACCGGCGGTAATAAGAAAAGTGGTTTCTACGAAGATGGCGTCCGCCAGCGAGATCGTATGGACAACGATGACATGATTGCGCAGCTTGAAGCGCGTATTCGTGCCAAGGCCAGCATGCTGGATGAAAAGCAGCGTATTGATATCCAACAGCTGGAAAAATAATGCGAAGCATGGGAAGCACAGGGCTTCCCGTGTATGATTGAACCCGCACGGCCGTTTACCTGAGTGAATGGCCTGATTTCGGGTTCATTTTTTGTATATAAAGCAGAGAAAAAACGTGGCAAAAAACATTCAAGCCATTCGCGGCATGAACGATTACCTGCCGGGCGAAACCGCCATCTGGCAGCGTATTGAAGGCATTCTTAAGCAGGTGCTCGCGAGCTACGGTTACAGCGAAATCCGTTTGCCGATTGTAGAGCAGACCCCGTTATTCAAACGCGCTATCGGTGAAGTCACCGACGTGGTTGAAAAAGAGATGTATACCTTTGAGGATCGCAACGGCGACAGCCTGACCCTGCGTCCTGAAGGCACCGCGGGCTGCGTGCGTGCCGGTATCGAACATGGTCTTCTGTACAATCAGGAACAGCGCTTGTGGTACATCGGGCCGATGTTCCGCCACGAACGTCCTCAGAAAGGGCGTTATCGCCAGTTTAACCAGCTGGGTGTTGAAGTCTTTGGCCTGAACGGCCCGGATATCGACGCCGAGCTTATCATGCTGACCGCTCGCTGGTGGCGCGCGCTGGGTATTGACCAGCACGTGAGCCTGGAGCTGAACTCTATCGGCTCTCTGGAAGCTCGCGCTAACTATCGTGATGCGCTGGTTGCTTTCCTGGAGCAGCATAAAGAGAAGCTGGACGAAGACTGCCAACGCCGCATGTACAGCAACCCG
This sequence comes from Cedecea sp. P7760, assembly GCF_013386425.1. NCBI lineage: Bacteria > Pseudomonadati > Pseudomonadota > Gammaproteobacteria > Enterobacterales > Enterobacteriaceae > Cedecea > Cedecea sp. P7760. The sequence continues at coordinate 95,565 of NZ_JACARU010000024.1, forward strand.
CTGCGCGTGCTGGACTCCAAAAATCAGGACGTTCAGGCTCTGCTGAACGATGCGCCTCAGCTGGGTGATTACCTTGATCAAGAGTCTCGTGAGCACTTCGCTGGTCTGTGCCAGTTCCTCGATGCTGCAGGCATTGCCTACACCGTAAACCAGCGTCTGGTTCGCGGCCTGGACTACTACAACCGCACCGTATTTGAGTGGGTTACCAACAGCCTGGGCTCTCAGGGCACCGTGTGTGCAGGTGGCCGCTATGATGGTCTGGTTGAGCAGCTTGGCGGGCGCGCGGCGCCGGCGGTTGGTTTTGCCATGGGCCTTGAGCGCCTTGTTTTACTGGTTCAGGCGATTAATCCTGAATTTAAAGCAGAATCCGTTGTCGATATGTACCTGATCTCCTCGGGTCAGGGAACGCAGGGCGCGGCAATGCTGCTGGCTGAAAAGCTACGTGACCAGGTGCCGGCACTGAAATTGATGACTAACTACGGTGGCGGTAACTTCAAGAAGCAGTTCGCTCGTGCCGACAAGTGGGGCGCTCGCGTTGCACTGGTGCTGGGTGAAGATGAAGTCGCTAAAGGCGAAGTCGTGGTTAAGGATTTACGCACAGGTGAGCAACAAAACGTCGCACAGGCCGACGCTGCCGCCCATCTGCAGGCGTTACTGGGTTAATCACCCGGTGATTATTCGTTAAGGAGAAGGACTGCGTGGAAGTTTACGAGAACGAAAACGATCAGATGGAAGCGGTAAAACGCTTCTTTGCAGAAAACGGCAAAGCGCTGGTAGTCGGGGTTGTGCTGGGTATCGGCGCTCTGGTGGGCTGGCGTTACTGGAACGGCCATCAGGACGACTCCATGCGTGACGCTTCTCTGGCTTATCAGAACGTCACCAGCGCGGTGAAAGCAGACCAGCCCCAAACGCTGGAAGCGGTAGAAAAATTCGCTGCTGACAACAAAAACACCTACGGTGCGCTGGCGGCGTTAGAGCTGGCTCAGCAGTTCGTTGATAAAAACGATTTAGGCAAGGCGGCCACCCAGCTGCAAAACGGCCTTAGCAGCACCAAAGACGCGAACATGCAGGCGCTGATTAACCTGCGTCTGGCTCGCGTTCAGATCCAGCAGAAGCAGGCTGATGCCGCGCTGAAAACCCTGGATAGCGTGAAAGGCGAAGGCTGGGTAGCGATGGTTGCCGACCTGCGCGGTGAGGCGTTGCTCAGTAAAGGGGATAAGCAGGGGGCACGTGATGCGTGGAGCAAAGGTTCTCAAACCAATGCTTCTCCTGCCCTGCGTGAAATGATGCAGATGAAAATCAATAATTTGTCCAGCTAAGAGGGACCCGATGCAATTGCGTAAACTATTTGTGCCTGGGCTGCTCTCTTTGACGCTGCTCAGCGGCTGCTCTCTGTTCAGCGGCGAAGAAGATGTGGTTAAAATGTCCCCGCTGCCAACGGTGGAAAACCAGTTCACCCCGGAGAAAGCGTGGAGCACGTCCGTGGGTAATGGAATCGGTGATTTCTACTCTAACCTGCATCCGGCATGGGAAGGCAGCACCATCTATGCCGCTGACCGCCGTGGTACCGTAAAAGCCGTGAATGCGGATGACGGTAAAGAAGAGTGGAAAGTCGATCTCTCTGAGAAAACCGGCTTCTTCTCCAGCAATATTCCTGCTCTGCTGTCCGGCGGTCTGACCGTTGACGGTGGGCACGTTTATGTGGGCAGCGAAAAAGCGAAAGTCTTCGCGCTGAATACCTCGGACGGCAGCATTGCCTGGCAGGCGAAAGTGGCGGGCGAAGCGCTTTCTCGCCCGGTTGTGAGCGATGGCGTTGTGCTGATTCATACCAGCAACGGTATGCTGCAGGCGCTGAACGAAGCTGACGGCGCGGTAAAATGGAGCGTTAACCTCGATATGCCTTCGCTGTCTCTGCGCGGTGAATCGGCTCCGGCAACCGCCTTTGGCGCAGCTATCGTCGGCGGTGATAACGGCCGCGTTAGCGCCGTGCTGATGCAGCAGGGCCAGATTATCTGGCAGCAGCGTATCTCCCAGGCAACCGGTGCGACGGAAATCGACCGCCTGAGCGACGTTGATACTACTCCGGTTATTGTTAACGGTGTGGTTTATGCTCTGGCTTATAACGGCAACCTGACCGCGCTGGATCTGCGTTCCGGCCAGATCATGTGGAAACGTGAGATGGGCTCGGTGAACGACTTCATCGTTGACGGTAACCGCATTTATCTGGTGGATCAGAACGACCGCGTTGTTGCCCTGAACGTGGACGGCGGCGTGACCCTGTGGACGCAAAGCGATCTGCTGCACCGCAACCTGACCGCGCCAGTGCTGTACAATGGCTATCTGGTGGTCGGCGACAGCGAAGGCTACATGCACTGGATCAACAATGATGACGGGCGCTTTGTTGCCCAGCAGAAAGTGGACAGCTCCGGCTTCCAGACGACGCCGGTTGTTGCCAGCGACAAACTGCTTATCCAGGCAAAAGACGGCACGCTGTACGCCATCAAACGCTAAATTTGTCGGATAATCGTCACGTTTGAAACGGTTCCCTTAGTCCGGGAGCCGTTTTGGTTTTTTTAAAACGGCCGAAAATTGACGCCGTTTTGCTAATAAATTTTGAGTAATGAGGCTTTTATAATGGTACCTGTGGTCGCGCTTGTTGGGCGCCCTAACGTCGGTAAATCGACCCTGTTTAACCGCTTAACGCGTACCCGCGATGCGCTGGTTGCGGATTTTCCGGGGCTGACTCGCGATCGCAAGTACGGTCGTGCGGAAGTCGAAGGCCGTGAGTTTATCTGCATTGATACCGGCGGTATCGACGGCACCGAAGACGGTGTGGAAACGCGTATGGCCGAGCAGTCGCTACTGGCGATTGAAGAGGCAGATGTTGTGCTGTTCATGGTGGATGCGCGCGCGGGCCTGATGCCTGCCGATGAAGCCATCGCTAAGCACCTGCGCTCTCGTCAGAAGCCTACTTTCCTGGTAGCGAACAAGACCGATGGTCTTGACCCGGACCAGGCGGTTATCGACTTCTATTCCCTGGGCCTCGGCGAAATCCACCCGATTGCTGCCTCCCATGGTCGCGGCGTAACCAGCCTGCTGGAGCACGTTCTGGTGCCGTGGATGGACGACGTCGATCCGCGTGAACAGCCGGAAGAAATCGACGAAGACGAAGCCTATTGGGCCGCGTTTAACGCTAAAAACGGCATTGTTTCCGATGACGAAGAGCTTGAGGAAGAAGAGGAAGAAGAAGCCTTCAACCCTCAGGATCTGCCGATTAAGCTCGCTATCGTTGGTCGCCCTAACGTAGGTAAGTCCACGCTAACTAACCGTATTCTCGGTGAAGAACGCGTGGTCGTTTACGACATGCCGGGCACCACTCGCGATAGTATCTACATCCCGATGGAGCGTGATGAGCGTGAATTCGTGCTGATTGATACCGCGGGCGTACGTAAGCGCGGGAAAATTACCGATACGGTAGAAAAATTCTCGGTAATCAAAACCCTGCAGGCAATTGAAGACGCGAACGTGGTGCTGCTGGTTATTGATGCCCGCGAAGGCATTTCCGATCAGGATCTCTCGCTGCTGGGCTTCATCCTGAATAGTGGGCGCTCACTGGTTATCGTGGTCAATAAATGGGATGGCCTGAGCAATGAAGTTCGCGAGCAGGTGAAAGAGACGCTGGACTATCGTCTGGGCTTTATCGACTTCGCCCGCGTGCACTTCATCTCTGCCCTGCACGGCAGCGGCGTAGGTAACCTGTTCGAGTCCGTTCGTGAAGCCTATGACAGCTCCACGCGCCGCGTAAGCACCGCGCTGCTGACCCGCATCATGAACATGGCGGCAGAAGACCATCAGCCGCCGTTGGTTCGCGGTCGTCGCGTTAAGCTGAAATATGCTCACGCCGGTGGCTATAACCCGCCAATCGTGGTGATTCACGGCAACCAGGTAAAAGACCTGCCGGACTCCTACAAGCGCTATCTGATGAACTACTTCCGCAAATCGCTGGACGTCATGGGTACGCCAATCCGTATTCAGTTCAAAGAAGGGGAGAACCCGTTCGCCGGGAAACGCAACACCCTGACGCCAAACCAGATGCGTAAGCGTAAGCGTCTGATTAAGCACATCAAAAAGGGCAAGTAAGCCCTGATTGATAGCCGATGAGCTCCCCGGCAGAAGGGGAGCTCATCGGTTTAAAGGTTAAACTGCCAGCGCGGATGTTTTGCTGGCAAGCCCTTCCAGTAAAACCTCTGAACTCGCCACTGCACCAAAAATCCCGCCCTGCATATGAATCATGCTTAATGCCGCTTCGTGGTGTTTCCGTTCCGTGGCCGCACAGCAATCGGTCAGTACCAGACATTCAAAGCCTCTGTCGTTGGCTTCACGCAGCGTGGTATGCACGCAAACATCCGTCGTAATGCCGCTCAGAATCAGGTTGCGGATCCCCCGGCTGCGCAGAATCAGTTCCAGATCGGTGGCGTAAAACGACCCTTTTCCAGGCTTATCAATAATCACTTCCCCTTCGAGCGGGGCCAGTTCCGGAATGATTTCCCAGCCAGGCTCCCCGCGCACCAGAATGCGGCCACAAGGGCCCGCCGCGCCGATTTCTGCGTTCATCCGTTTTGAACGCCAGCGCTTATTCGCCGGTAGATCGCTTAAATCAGGGCGATGTCCCTCGCGGGTATGAATAATCGGAAAGCCCAGATCGCGCAGGCGGGCCAGTACCTGCTGGAGCGGTTTTATCGGTGCCCGCGTCAGCGCAATGTCATAGCCCATACTGTCGACGTAACCACCTTTGCCGCAAAAATCGGTCTGCATATCGATGGCGATCAGCGCGGTGTCGTGGGCGCTGTAGTGGCCGTCAAAGGGCCAGGCGTACGGCGTTGAGTTAACGGTGTAATCAGGCATTTTTTCCCTCCATGATGCTCGCCGGGGCTTCATTTTTAATCTTCATTATCAGGGTGTAGCTGATTGCTGCGGTGACCAGGCCAATGACCGCTTCGCCAAACTGCGGGAACAGCAGGTGAGCGACCACTGCGCAAAGGCTGCCGATAGCCCAGGCCACAAAGGCGCTGCCACGCATGCGGCTTGTTTTACGGGTTTCGCTAATTTTGGCCATAAAAATCAAATCGACGATCATCACGGCGCCAAACGGCGGCACGACAATGCCGAGCAGGCTCAGCCATTCAAGGAAGTAAGACCACACGCCCGCTAACGCCAGCGCGCCGCCCGCAACGCCCAGAATAAGCGTCCAGAGCCGCATTTTGCTGTGGAACAGATGGCTGTAGCCCACGGCACCGTTGTAGAGGCAGTGCGTACAGACGGAGCCAAGGTTGATAAAAACGAACAGGCAGGCGATGGCCGACAGCAAAGCGCCGTGCCCCATCAGGATCGGCAGGAAGTTCCCGCCGTTGGTCGCCGGGTCGACGGCCGCGCCCACCGCCACGATAACCACGCCAAAAAGATAAGAAATGACGTTGGCGACGGGGAATGCCGAGAAGGCGGCAATCACGGCGGATTTACCGTTTTTTGACCACCGGGTGAAGTCGGCGGTCATGGTACCTGAATCAGCAAAGCCCGCCACCACCATGGTAACGGCAGTGCCCATACTCATGGTGCCCACAGCGGCGGGGCTGCCGTGCCACTGAACGACAGCGCTGAAATCATGCTGCTGGCTAATCAGCCACAGCGCCACCAGGCCAAGCACCACAAACAGCGGGGCAGCAACCATGCCCAGAATCGACAGCGCGCGAACGCCCAGGAACGTGACGCCGGTGTAGAGCACGATGGCGAACGCCGTCACCGCCAGCGCGTTCCAGCCGAAGGTCTGATTAATCACCGTGCCGGTAAGGCCGGTCTGGAAGGCATACCAGCCAATCACCACCGTGGAAAGAAAACCAGAAACCAAAATGTAGCCTTTGGTGCCGAAGGTTCGTTTTGCCTGTAAGGCGAAGTTCATGCCCGTCTGCCCGGCAAACCAGCTGAGGGAGCCCACATAGGCAAACAGCACCAGGTTGCCCAGAAGAATGGCAATAATGGCCGGCCAGAAGCCGAGAGACCAGGTGATGATGCCCCCAAACAGCGCATTGGTGAGGATCATAGGGAAACCAAACCACACCGCCGAGACGGAGCCTGTAGAATGGCGATGGCTAAGCGGCACGGGCTCGTGCTCAAATTCCTGCTCCAGGGCAGGGGACGATTTCTTATTCATGGACAACTCCGAGTGAAGCAGGGCTGATGTGATTCCATGGTTGAATGCGCTCGAAAGCGGCGCTTGCCGCGAGCACCAGGCCATCGTCCAGGTGACGACCCACGATTTGCAGCCCGACGGGCAGGCCGTCTGCGGTAAAGCCTGCGGGCACCGAAGCAGCCGGCTGGCCGGTAAAGTTGAACGGGAAGCAGAACGACAGCCAGTGGTCGCTTCTCACCATGCGCCCGTCGATGACCTCCGGGCCCTGCATGTTGAGCGGAAACGGCGGCACGGCGAGCGTTGGGGAAAGCAGCAGGTCATAGCGCTGCATAAAACGCCAAAGCTGATTGCAGATTTTTTTACGCCGGGTATTCGCGTCGGTGAATGTTTCGGCCCGCCACGTGTGATGCAGCATGGCGCTCAGGTGCGGCGACATTCGCGGCCCCAGTTCGGCCTGCATTTTTCGCATGCCGGTCAGATCGCTTTCAAAGGCAACCAGAGCGGCAAACGTCGAGACTTCATCGGCGATGCCGGGGTCAACTTCTTCCAGCTCCGCGCCCAGCTCACGCGCGAAACGACGCGCAGCTTCCGTCGTTATCCGGCGAACTTCGCTGTCCACGGCGACGTAACCAAAATCGGCGCTAAAGGCGATCCTCAGGCCGCTCAAGGGCTTATCTAACGAGGTCAGCCAGTCAACGTCAGAGCTGGGAATAGAGTGGCGGTCGCGCATATCCGGGCCGGCCAGCAGTGACATCATCAACGCAGCATCCCGCACGGTGCGGGTCATCGGCCCAATGTGCTCCAAAGACTCCCAGCTGGAAACGCCCGGATAACGTTCGTCGCGGCAGCCGGGCCAAAGTGGCACACGCCCCATAGAAGCTTTCAGGCCATAGACGCCGCAGTGAGCGGCCGGAATGCGCACCGAGCCTCCGCCGTCACTGCCTAGCGCAATCGGGCACATCCGGGCAGCGAGCGCTGCACCTGAGCCTGCGCTGGAGCCGCCGGGCGTTTTGCTCAGATCCCAGGGGTTACGCGGGGAAGGAAACAGAGGATTGTGCCCCACGCCGCTGTAGCCAAATTCGGGGGCGGTGGTTTTACCCAGCAGGATGGCATCCGCAGCCAGCAGGCGCTCCACGGCGATATCGTCCTCTTCCGGCACAAAGTCCTGGTAGGCGGCAGAGCCGGAGGTGGTTTTCACCCCGGCGGTACAAATCAGGTCTTTCACCGCCAGGGGAACGCCCGCCAGCGCACCTAATGTTTGCCCGCTGGCACGCCTGGCATCGACGGCTTTCGCCTGAGCCAGAGCGAGTTCCGGCGTTGGGGTACAAAACGCCTGAATTAAGGGCTCACGCGCCTGCTGGCGATCGATGGCTGCCTGAGTAACTTCCCGGGCTGAAACCTCGCCACAGCGAATCAGTGCGGCAAGCGCAGTGGCATCTTTATCTAACAGCTCATCAAACATGAAAATCCTCCCCGATTGACCACGTAAAGGGAGTGATTCAATTATCATGCCAATGACTTCAAAAAATTGAAGGTTCAGCCGCAGCGCCGTCTGGGATACCAGTCTGGATACAAGCGTTAATCAGCGAGGGAACAGGTTGGGCAAAAACGGTGCATTAATGCGCTAAACTTGCCAGCCTTTTGCACAATAGCGAAGTGAATCCATCTGAACGTTATGGGTATATAATGGGGCCCATTAATGACTTAGCGGGAGGGAAGGATGATGCTTAATTGCCCCGAGTGTAGAAACGAACTGAGACAAACGGACGGCGGCGCGCACTGTGATGCCTGCGGCAAAGATTTCCGTCTGGAGGCGCTTTGCCCGGACTGCCATAAACCGTTGCAGGTGCTGAAGGCGTGTGGGGCGGTGGATTATTTCTGCCAGAACGGCCACGGGCTGATTTCTAAAAAGCGCGTGGAATTTATTTCCACCGCGCTCTGAACTGTTTATTCGCCTTTCGCCGCTGGCTTGCGCTTACGCGGCGCTTTCACCGGTTTAATGCCCGTCACCTGACTTTCAACCCAGCCGTCATCCAGGCGCGTGGTCAGCGTGTCCCCGGACTTCACCTGTTTGGTTTTCTTCAGCACTTTGCCGTCTTCGGCGGTCGTCACGCTGTAGCCGCGCGCGAGCGTCGCCAGCGGGCTGACGGCTTCCAGTTGGGCGAGCGCGGTGCCGAAGCGCTGTTTTGTCTGGCTGAGCTGAGCGCTCACTAACTGCGACAGGCGGTATTCAAGCTGCTGTAAGCGAGACTGGGCGCGGTGAATGCGTGGCTGAGGCTGCTGCTGGTTAAGGCGCTGGCTAAGGCGTAGCTGCTGCTGGGTTGCCCGGCGCATTTTGCCGTCGATGGCCACGTTCAGGCGCTGGCGCAGGCGTTCAAGCGTGGTTTGCTGGCGAGCTAAACGTAGCTGAGGATGCTGCTGCTGCAGGCGATGGTGCAGCTGGGTAAACCGCCGCGAGCGCTGGGCGAGGTAATAGTCCATCGCCATTTCCATACGCTGCTGTTGAGACTGGATTTGGCGCAATAATTCGAGCTGATTGCGGCTGACGATTTCCGCCGCGGCAGAAGGCGTTGGCGCCCGTAAATCAGCGACAAAATCGGCGATCGTGACGTCAGTTTCATGCCCTACGGCGCTAACGACCGGGATCTTGCTTGCGAAAATTGCCCGCGCAACTCGCTCATCGTTAAAGCTCCACAAATCTTCCAGCGAGCCGCCGCCGCGTCCGACAATCAGCACGTCACACTCGTTGCGCAGGTTAGCAAGTTCAATAGCTCGCACGATTTGCAGCGGGGCGTCTGCGCCCTGAACGGCAGTCGGGTAAATGATGACCGGCAGGGACGGATCGCGGCGCTGTAATACGTGCAGAACGTCGTGCAGGGCCGCGCCGGTTTTAGAGGTAATAACGCCGACCTGGCGAGCCGGAGCGGGCAGGGCCTGCTTGTGCAACTGGTCGAAAAGACCTTCAGCGCTCAGCTTCTGCTTGAGCTGCTCGTACTGCTGCTGCAACAGCCCTTCACCGGCGGGCTGCATGCTTTCGACAATAATCTGATAGTCGCCGCGTGGTTCGTAAAGGGTGATGTTAGCGCGCACTAACACCTGCTGCCCGTGCTGCGGGCGGAAGGTCACGCGGCGATTGCTGTTACGGAACATCGCGCAGCGAACCTGGGCGGTATCGTCTTTTAGCGTGAAGTACCAGTGGCCCGAAGAGGGCTGGCTGAAGTTGGAGATTTCACCGCTGATCCAGACCTGCCCCATTTCCTGCTCCAGCAGCAAACGCACCGTCTGATTCAGGCGAGAAATGGTAAAAATTGAAGGGGGATTCAGTGTCGACATGTGAGCTGGATCAAATTCTAAATCAGCAGGTTAATAGGTCGATACTACAGCCCGGTGCGCTATTAGCAAGGAGTTTTGCGAAAAAAGTGTGGATGCAATCGCTTACGCTCTGTATAATGCCGCGGCAATATTTTATCTGTTCTCATTCACCCCCAGGTTGAGATATTGCCATGCTACGTATCGCTAAAGAAGCACTGACGTTTGACGACGTTCTCCTCGTTCCAGCTCACTCTACTGTTCTGCCGAACACGGCCGATCTCGGCACCCAACTGACCAAAACTATTCGTCTGAATATCCCTATGCTGTCCGCAGCGATGGATACCGTGACGGAAGCGCGTCTGGCTATCGCCCTGGCGCAGGAAGGCGGTCTTGGTTTCATCCACAAAAATATGTCGATTGAACGCCAGGCAGAAGAAGTAAAACGCGTTAAGAAACACGAAAGTGGCGTCGTAACTGACCCGCAAACCGTGCTGCCAACGACCACCCTGCGTGAAGTGAAAGAATTAACCGAGCGTAACGGCTTTGCCGGTTACCCGGTAGTGACCGAAGAAAACGAACTGGTCGGCATCATCACCGGCCGTGACGTGCGCTTCGTGACCGACCTGAGCCAGCCTGTTAGCGTGTACATGACTCCGAAAGAGCGTCTGGTTACCGTGAAAGAAGGCGAAGCGCGCGACGTCGTGCTGTCTAAAATGCACGAAAAACGCGTTGAGAAAGCGCTGGTTGTTGACGGCGGGTTCCACCTGCTGGGCATGATCACCGTTAAAGACTTCCAGAAAGCAGAGCGTAAACCTAACGCCTGTAAAGACGAGCAGGGCCGTCTGCGTGTTGGGGCTGCGGTTGGCGCAGGCGCAGGCAACGAAGAGCGTGTTGACGCTCTGGTCGCCGCTGGCGTTGATATTCTGCTGATTGACTCCTCTCACGGCCACTCCGAAGGCGTTCTGCAACGTATTCGTGAAACCCGTGCTAAATATCCTGACCTGCAAATCATCGGCGGTAACGTAGCAACCGCCGCTGGCGCACGTGCTCTGGCGGACGCTGGTTGCAGCGCGGTTAAGGTCGGCATCGGTCCTGGCTCCATCTGTACCACTCGTATCGTAACCGGCGTTGGCGTTCCGCAGATTACTGCTGTGGCCGACGCGGTTGAAGCGCTGGAAGGTACCGGCATTCCGGTCATCGCCGACGGCGGGATCCGCTTCTCCGGCGACATCGCTAAAGCCATCGCCGCTGGCGCAGCTGCGGTAATGGTTGGCGGCATGCTGGCAGGTACCGAAGAGTCTCCGGGCGAAATCGAACTCTACCAGGGCCGTGCTTTCAAATCCTACCGCGGCATGGGTTCTCTGGGCGCGATGTCCAAAGGCTCTTCCGACCGTTACTTCCAGACCGATAACGCAGCAGACAAACTGGTGCCGGAAGGTATCGAAGGTCGCGTAGCGTATAAAGGCCGCCTGAAAGAGATCGTTCACCAGCAGATGGGCGGCCTGCGTTCCTGTATGGGCCTGACCGGCTGTGGTACTATCGACGCGCTGCGTACCAAAGCGGAATTCGTACGCATCAGCGGTGCGGGTATTCAGGAAAGTCACGTTCACGACGTGACCATCACTAAAGAGTCTCCGAACTACCGCATGGGCTCCTGATTTCACTAGCCCGGCCACGCGCCGGGCTCTTTATATTCTCGTTTCACTTGCCTCGGAATTAACGTCAATGACGGAAAACATTCATAAACATCGCATCCTGATCCTCGACTTCGGTTCTCAGTACACTCAGCTGGTGGCGCGCCGCGTCCGTGAGCTGGGCGTTTACTGCGAACTGTGGGCATGGGATGTTACCGAAGCTCAAATTCGTGAGTTCAACCCAAGCGGCATCATTCTCTCCGGTGGCCCGGAAAGCACCACCGAAGAAAACAGCCCGCGTGCGCCAGAGTATGTGTTCACCGCCGGCGTACCGGTGTTCGGCGTTTGCTACGGCATGCAGACCATGGCCATGCAGCTGGGCGGCCACGTTGAAAGCTCTACCGAGCGTGAGTTTGGCTACGCGCAGGTTGAAGTGAAAACCGACAGCGCGCTGGTTCGCGGCATCGAAGACTCCCTGAGCGCAGCAGGTCAACCGCTGCTGGACGTCTGGATGAGCCACGGCGACAAAGTCACCGCCATCCCGTCCGACTTCGTGACCGTTGCCAGCACCGAAACCTGTCCGTTTGCCATTATGGCCAACGAAGAAAAACGCTTCTACGGCGTGCAGTTCCACCCGGAAGTGACCCACACCCGTCAGGGCCAGCGTCTGCTGGAGCGTTTTGTACTGGAAATCTGCGGCTGCGAAGCGCTGTGGACCCCGGCAAAAATCATCGAAGATGCGATCGTCCGCATTCGCGAGCAGGTCGGTAACGACAAAGTTATCCTCGGCCTGTCCGGCGGCGTTGACTCCTCCGTGACCGCGATGCTGCTGCACCGCGCCATCGGCAAAAACCTGACCTGCGTATTTGTGGATAACGGCCTGCTGCGCCTGAACGAAGCCGCTCAGGTAATGGACATGTTCGGCGACCACTTCGGCCTGAACATCGTTCACGTTGAGGGCGAAGAGCGCTTCCTGACCGCGCTGGCGGGCGAGAACGATCCGGAAGCCAAGCGTAAGATCATCGGTCGCGTGTTCGTGGAAGTGTTCGACGAAGAAGCGCTGAAGCTGGAAGACGTTAAATGGCTGGCGCAGGGCACCATCTACCCTGACGTTATCGAGTCTGCGGCCTCCGCGACCGGCAAAGCGCACGTCATCAAATCTCACCACAACGTGGGCGGCCTGCCGAAAGAGATGAAGATGGGCCTGGTTGAGCCGCTGCGTGAGCTGTTCAAAGACGAAGTCCGCAAAATCGGCCTCGAGCTGGGCCTGCCGTACGACATGCTTTACCGCCACCCGTTCCCGGGCCCGGGCCTTGGCGTTCGCGTGCTGGGCGAAGTGAAGAAAGAGTACTGCGACCTGCTGCGCCGCGCCGACGCTATCTTCATCGAAGAGCTGCACAAAGCCGACCTGTACAACAAAGTGAGCCAGGCGTTCACCGTGTTCCTGCCGGTCCGTTCCGTGGGCGTAATGGGCGACGGCCGCAAGTACGACTGGGTTGTTTCCCTGCGTGCGGTAGAAACCATCGACTTCATGACCGCGCACTGGGCGCACCTGCCGTACGACTTCCTCGGCCGCGTGTCCAACCGCATCATCAACGAAGTGAACGGCATCTCCCGCGTGGTTTACGATATCTCCGGTAAACCGCCGGCGACGATCGAATGGGAATAAGTTTTTAGCACTGACTAAAAACAATTAACACCAAAAATCGCCAGTAAAATCGAAGGATTTTCTGGCGATTTTCTTTTGCTCCGTGCACTACAAAACTCTCTCCGTAATCATTTCCCCTTAATCATCTTCGTACCGCAAAAAACTAACGCATGTGACTCATAGTCCGTGGAGTATGCAGCTAACAAAGGCGATGCTTATTCGTGTTGAAACATTCAATACGGAGGTAGAGATTTGGCCTTCGCGCTATCCGGTCTTGAATACTGGCGCTGTGGAAGAGGGGGATATCCACTCCCACAGCGATTGATCGTAAAAACAGGTCGGTTTCCACTGAAAGAGCTGGCCTGCCATAAAGCCTGAACGCTACTCGATGCCATAGAAAAGGAAGTTAAGCGCCGCTTTTATTGTATTTTCATGTTCAGCCGCGCTGCAGTGTTCTGCGCCGAGGACCCGTTCAGGGATGCTCGCGAGTTCATGAGTCATCACAATAAAATCCTCACCGGCCAGGTTAATGGATGGGGTGAGTTTGTCCGTGCGTGGCCCTTTATAGTTTTCAGCTGGAAATAAAGGAATGACGACTCGGGTGTTTCTGCGCCCAATGATGTTGCTCTGAACATTCAATAAATACGGGTAAGCCGTGGGCTTGCCCGTATTTTTGTAGACGGTGAATTGCATGATCAGAACGTCCTGTAGGTGTCGGATAAAAGCCCGTTTTCTTCCGTGAGCTGGTTCAGATAGTCGATTGCGGCTTCGTTTTCTTTCTTCCAGCGAGCGGCTTCAATCTCCTTGATTTCGGCCTTTAGAGCATTACGCAACGTTTGTGACAAGTTGATTCCTGCCGCCCTGGCTTCCTGAATCAGCTCTGGCTCTAGTGTGACAGTGACCGTTTTTTTCACTCGTATACTTGCTGATGCGGGCATGGCTCCTCCTCAATATCTGCGCATTTCTATGTGCAATTAACACATACGGTAGCACATATACAGTATGGCGAAAATATCATCAAAATATCTTTGGCTAAAAATCGACTTCCTGCCTTCGTTAGCAAAGCCTCACGCCGTAAGCCGCTATATAAATCCCGATTGATCTGCTAAAACATCTGGCGATCCGACTACGGCAAAAGTTAAACAAGACTGAGGTAAAGAGCACCATGAATAAAGCAGATCATCTCCAGGCGGTCACGGCCAAAGCCAGAGCAATCATGGCCCGGAACAATATTGAGGCTTTGGTGGTGACCACCCCGGACAACTTTTGCCATGTCACCGGGTTTGCCAGTTTCTTTATGTACACCTTCCGCCATACCGGCGCGGCGCTGGCGGTCATTTTCCGGGATGAAAAGCTGCCATCTTTGGTTGTGATGAACGAGTTTGAGGCGGCAGGCCTGCAGTTTGAGCTGGCGAACTATGAGCTGAAGACCTTCCCGGTTTGGGTCGATGTCGATGAGCCTTTCAACCCGCAGCGGGTGATTAAAGAACGGCCGATTGGCCCACCGGTTGAAGCTGTTTTCACGCTGCTCAAATCCACTTTAGCGGACGCCGGCGTGCTGGATAAAAACATCGCTATCGAGCTGAATGCGATGAGCAATGGCGGCAAGCAGACGCTGGATAAGGTGCTTCCGAATTTACGGCTGGTGGATTCCACGGCAATCTTCAATGAGCTACGAATGGTCAAAAGCCCGTGGGAGATAGCCTTCCTGCGTAAAAGCGCGCAGATTACCGAGTATGGGATCGGTGAAGCCTTTAAGGCGATTGGCGAGGGCTGTTCGGCGTGGGATCTCACTGCCGCCTATAAAGCGGCCGTTATGCAGCACCCGGAAACAAACCTTTCGCGCTTCCATTTGATCTCGGTAGGGGATGACTTTGCCCCCAAACTCATCCCGAGCCGTGAACCCGTTAAATCGGGAGATTTAATCAAGTTTGACTGCGGCGTGGACGTCGCTGGCTACGGCGCGGATTTGGCGCGTACCGTGGTGTTCGGTCAGCCAACGGCAATGGCGGAGAGGATCTACCAAACGATTTTGCAGGGCCATGAGCATATGCTGAGCCTGATTGGCCCTGGCGTGAAGCTCAGTCATGTGTTTAACGACACGATGAGCAAAATCAAAGCCAATGGCTTACCGCACTATAACCGGGGTCATTTAGGGCACGGCGACGGGCTGTTTTTAGGCCTGGAAGAAGCGCCATTCGTGAGTGCTGCGGCCACCGAAACCTTTGAACCGGGCATGGTCTTTAGCGTGGAAACGCCTTACTACGGCATCGGGGTCGGGGCGATCATGCTGGAAGATATGCTGCTCATCACCGATGACGGCTATGAGCTGTTTAGCCAGTTACCCAGAACGTTACAGCGTTTTGAGTAAGCTTAATCCGGGGCATTGAGTTGCCCCTTTTTTCGCTTAATTATCGATCTCAGCTAAAAAACGCCAGCTTAAAAGCAAACAGCGCCAGGAACAGGCCGGTGGCTTTTTCCAGCAGATAAACCATGCCGGGACGGGTGCGGACCTTCTCGGCAAGCGAAGTCGTCAGGAAGATCATTATCGAACAGTAGATAAAGGTCAGTGCAGCCGCCGTGCCAGCCAGAATAGCGAACGTCGGGATCCCAAGGCTGCGAGCCGGGTCGATGAACAGCGGCAGGAACATCACGTAGAACAGAATGGGTTTGGGGTTCATCAGGGTGATAACCATGCCCTGTAAAAACGGCGTTCTTTTGCCCGTTACCGGCGGCGGCGAAGCGCCGGATTTCGCCTTCAGCAGCAGCTGCGCGCCCATCCACAGCAGGTAAGCTGCGCCCAGCCACTTGATGACCTGAAAAACATGCGGTGAGGATTCCAGCAGCGCCGCCACGCCCGCGATAGCCAACCACAGCAGCACCTGGTCACCCAGCAATATTCCCATCAGGCAGAGATAACCGCTGCGCGCCCCGCCTTTGCTGGCGCTGGTGATCAGGATCAGATTGCCGGGGCCGGGAATGATTAACAGCAGAATGAAAGAGACGACAAAGGTGCCGTAATGGATGATGCCGGGCATGCTCAGGTTTTCCTTAAAAAGTGCTTGGTTCAGGTGGTGCGTTCTTGCTTTTATGCGCCGTACTGACTGGCTTTATGATGGGAAGGAAGGCCGGTAGGCGGCAACCGAAAACAGTGATATGTTTTCCTTATCTATGAAGAAATTCGATTTGTCGAAACCTGTCCTTTCCAATAACTGACTGAAAATATGGCCGGAATAAAGCTTAATCAGCTGGAAATGCTGATAGCCGTAGTTGAAAACAATGGTTTCAGCGCCGCAGCCGCAGCAATGGGCTGTACGCAGTCGCGCATCAGCCATGCCATTGCCGAGCTGGAGCAGCACCTGAACGTGCGTCTGCTGCATCGCTCGCGCAGCGGCTGTATTCCGACTGCTGCCTGCTCGCAAATCCTCAAAGATGCTAAAAAAATCATGCAGCTGCTGGATGGTATTGAGCAGACGGCGGCGGAAGCGCCACAGCTTGCCGGGCGTGTGCGGGTGGCCTGCTTCCGCAGTGCGACGGCGAACCTGCTGCCGCCGTATTTTGAGGCGCTCGCCACGGCCTTGCCCGATATCCATCTGGATATTGATGACAGCGCGACGGAATACCATCACCTCAACGACGCGGTGGTGTCCGGGCGGGCGGATATCGGTATTACCATTCAGGGCTACCCGGACTCGCTGCACGGCGTGCCGTACATCAGCGACCCTTACGTGCTGATGTTGCCCCGCAGTTTCCGTCTGCAGCAGCCTTTTAGCTGGCATCAATTGGAAAACCTGCCGTTTATTCAACCGAACGCCAACACGTTAAGCCCCGCCGTGGAACGCTGTCGTGAGATGGGGTTACGTAACGAGGTGGTGCATAAGCTGGCCAGCGACAGCGGCATTGTCGGGCTGGTAAATCAGGGCCTGGGGTTCTCCATTATGCCGTGGCTTTCGGTGCTGCCGGTGCCGGAGAATATGCGCATTCTGGATTTGCCCCAGCCTCTGCGCCGCCATCTGTTTATCGTCACGCGCCCGGAACTGCGCCATGACAAAGTGATCGCCACGCTGATTAATTTCCTGCGCGATAAGGCGCTGATCCGCACGACCAGCGTCTGGCGCTCGGGCATGCTGGCTTTCGATTACTGATCGGCTTCCAGCCATTGGCTGGTCAGTGAGATGGTCTGAAAGTCAAAGTCGATGCGCATCCGCACGCCGAGCGGGAGCGTCAGCATTGGGTGCGTGTGGCAGCAGTCGAAATCGGACACGACTGGGATCTCGCGGTCGTTCAGCACTTCCCTCAGGATCTGCAGCGGCGTTTTTCCGCTGCCCTGGTCGTCAAACAGCTCGTGCCTGCCGAGCACAATGGCGGCGATGCGGTCGAACACGCCGCACAGCAAAAGATGGGAAAACTCTCGCTCCAGCTCAGCCGCGTTGTGCAGGCTGTCCTCAATAAACAGAATATCGCCCCGGTTGATATCGGGCATGTATTCGCTGCCCCAGATGCCGTAAAGCGTATTCAGGTTGCCGCCAATGACGCGGCCTTCCACGTTGCCCGTGCCCTCGAAGCGCCAGCGACCTGGCCGCAGGGTCTTCGCCCGGGATTGCGTTTCCCAGTCGAGCATCTCGTCGGTCCATGCAGCGGGCGGGCTTAGCGCATACGGAAGCGCCTGCTGTCTGCTGAGAATACTGAGGAAATAGTCAAACGTGCTGTCGACAAGGGGAGGGAGTTCACCAAAAGAAGCGACTACCGCCGGGCCATAAAAAGTAATCAGCCCAATTCTCTGATAGATGCCCGCCAGCAGCGCGGTCACGTCCGAATAGCCGATGATAATTTTGGGATCTTTCATCAGCTGTGCGTAGTCGATATAAGGCAGCAGCGAGTTGCTGTTTAAGCCGCCGATGGCCGAGATAATGCAGCGCACGTTAGGGTCATGCAGCAGCGCATTAAACTCATCCGCCCGCTCGCGAATGGAGCCAGAACGCCAGAAATCCTTTTTGCCCGTCAGGCTGCCTTCCTGCAGATAAAATCCTTTTGACTCAATAAAAGCCTTCGCCCTTTGATAACGCAGCGGGGCAAACGCGGTGGCCGCCGAGGAAGGGGAAAACACGGCGATCGTATCGCCGACGGCTAAAGGACGAGCATAAATCTGTGGCATGGCGTCTTCTCCCTGTTGATCATCGCTTTGGAGCATGCTCGCCGATAGTAGCGCGTAGAAATGATTTTAAATAGCTACCTTATTTGTTGTTTTTATATGAAATAACCCGATGATTGCTGATAGTTATTTTCCGGCAATTCTTAGCATCATGTTGAATTTGTGAACGCATTTCCCTCTGCAATACTGCCCTGACGTGTGCTGAAACGTATAAGCCTGAAGGGCAAAAATTGCGCGGTATGAGGAAGTGCAGAAGCATCATGATTCAACTAGAAAACATCAATAAGATCTATCCGGGCAACGTGCAGCATGCGATCAACTCGCTGAATATGACCATCAACGAAGGGGAGTTTTGCACCTTTGTTGGCCCCAGCGGCTGCGGGAAAACCACCACGCTGCGGATGATTAACCGCCTGGACATCCCGGACAGCGGCGAAGTCTATATTCAGGGCCAGCCGCTTTCCCGCGCCGATATCATTCAGGTTCGCCGCAAGATTGGCTTTGTTATGCAAAGCCCGGCGCTGTTTCCCCATCGCACCGTAGCGGAAAACATCGCCACCGTGCCTCGCCTGCTTGGGTGGGACAAGCGTGCCATTTCCCGCCGCATAGACGAGCTGGTGGCGCTGATGTCGCTGAACCCGCTGGTGCTCAAGCGCTATCCGCATCAGCTTTCGGGCGGGCAGCAAAGCCGGGTTTCTATCGCCCGCGCTCTTGCGGCCGATCCGCCTATTTTGCTGATGGACGAACCCTTTGCTGCCATTGACCCGGTCGTGCGGGACAGGCTGCAGGGCGAGCTGCTGGCGCTGCAGGCCCGGCTGCATAAAACGATTATTCTGGTGACCCACGATATCAACGAGGCGATTCGCCTTGGCGACCGCATTGCCATTTTCCGTGAAGGCGGGCACCTCGAGCAGTTCGATACCCCGGACAACATTCTTTCCTGGCCCGCCAGCGACTTTGTTCGTGATTTCATTGGCCCTGAACCTAATCTCAAACGCCTCGGCATGATGCGCGTGGGCGATCTACCGCGCCGCGATGTGCCGGTTGTAACTCATGGCGAGCCACAACTTTCCGATGTCAGCCAGCGTGCGCTGGTTCTGGATGCCGACGGGCGCCCTCAGCACTGGCAGGAAAACGGTCAGCAGACAGCGATACGTATTGCCCGGGAGAGCGAGTCGCTGCGTCACGTTTACAGCGCCTTGTTGGACGTGCCGCAGGGCGTGCTGGTGCGCGTAACGGAGGAAGGGCATTACGCCGGCGCCGTTGATAGCGGCCTGCTCAGCGATGCGCTTAACCGCCATCAGGAGCTGCACCGTAATGATTGACTGGCAATGGGTGACCGACAACCTCGAGATGATAGGCGAGCTGATGCTGCAGCATTTGCAGATGGTACTGATATCGCTGGCGATGGGTACGTTGCTGACCGCCGCGATGCTTTTGCTGTCCATCGTCTGGCCCGCGCTCTCCGGCCCGCTGATTTCCCTGAGTGGGGTGCTTTTTACCATTCCGTCGCTGGCGCTGTTTATTCTGCTGCTGCCGTGGACCGGGCTGTCCGTTACCACGGCGGTTATCGGCCTGACGCTTTATTCGCTGCTGATCCTGCTGCGTAACGTGCTGGCGGGGATGCAAAAACTGCCCGCTGACGTGCTGGAGTCGGGCAGGGCGCTGGGCTACACGCGCTTTGGCAGATTTATCGAAGTGGAGCTGTTTCTGATCCTTCCCGCGCTGTTTGCCGGGCTGCGCATCGCTTCCGTGACGCTGGTGGGCCTGGTTATCGTGACCGCGCTGATAGGCCAGGGCGGGCTGGGGCAATTAATGATCCTTGGGTTTAACCAAAACTTTTTAACGCCGATTCTGGTCAGCCTGGCGCTGAGCCTTGTGCTGTCGCTGGTGCTTGACCTGCTGATTGCGCGCCTCGGTTACAGCCTGACGGGGTGGACACGCTAATGGACATCGTGCATCAAACCTGGCTTTGGTTTTTACAGGCCGACCACTGGCGCGGCGATCTCGGTATCTGGCACCGCTTTGGCGAGCACCTTTACTACGTGTTGATTAGCCTGGCGATTGGCGCGCTGATTGCCCAGCCGCTCGGCGTTTTGCTGGGCTACTGGCGACGTGGGGCGTTTTTCGCCATCAACTTGTTCAACATCGGCCAGGCGTTCCCTTCGCTGGGGATAATCCTGCTGTGCATCATGCTGCTCGGCTTTAACGACGTGCCGGTGTTTATCGCCCTGGTGGCGCTGGCCATTCCGCCGATGCTGACCAACACCTACGTCGGTATCAGCCACGCCGATCAAACGCTGTGCGATGCCGCGAAGGCGATGGGCATGACGCCGCTGCAAAGCCTGCTCAAAGTCCGCATTCCGCTGGCGATGCCGCTGATTTTTGCCGGTATCCGCACCTCGCTGCTCCAGCTTATCGCCACGGCGGTGGTAGCCGCCTATGCCGGGCTGGATGGCCTTGGGCGCTTCCTGATTGACGGCCTGGGGCAGCGTGACTACCCGCAGGTGATTGCCGGTTCGGTGGTGATTTCCCTGCTGGCGGTGGGCTGCGAGCTGCTGATGTCGCAGGTGGCAAAACGCTGGCTCAATTTTGCAATACCAACCGCGGGCTAACCCCTGCGCACAACACAACATAAAAGAGAGAAGGGTGATGATGATGAAAAACTGGCTGACGACGGCAAGCAAGGGATTCCGGCTGACTTTACTGGCGGCAGGGCTGGCAAGCGTAGGGTTTGCGGCGCATGCCGAAACCGTCACGATTGGCGGGGCAAACTACTCAGAACAAACGATCCTGGCCAATATTTATGCCAGCGCGCTGAAACAGCAGGGCATTGAGGTCAAAACTCGCCTCAACCTGGGCAACCGCGAAATTATCATTCCGGCGCTCAAAACCGGCGAACTGGACGTGGTGCCTGAGTACCTCGGCGCGCTACTGAACTACTATCACGGCGGCAGTAAAGCGACGACCGAACAGGAAGTTTCTGCCGAACTGCAGCAGGCGCTGCCCGCGGATTTAGCGCTGCTGAAACCGTCCTCGGCGGCCTCCATCACCGCATGGGGCGTGCGCGAAGAGACGGCCAAAAAATATAACCTGAAAACGCTGTCCGACCTGGCGAAGGTTGCCCCTGAGCTGGTGGTCGGCGGCCCGCCTGAAGTGGCGACCCGCGCCCTTGGCCTGCCGGGCCTGGAACGCGTGTACGGCATCAAATTCAAATCCTTTAAGTCGCTGGATATCGGTGGCCCGCTGAGCCGGCTGGCGCTTAACTCCGGCAAAATCGACGTGGCGACGCTGGTGTCTACCCAGGGCGATCTGCTGAAAGAGAAGTGGGTGGTGCTGGAGGATGACAAACACGAACAGCCGGCTCAGAACCTGGTGCCGCTGGTGCATAAAGGCGCCGTTTCACCGAAGGTCGAAGAGGTTCTCAATAATATCTCTGCGAAGTTGACCACCAAAGATTTGATCCAGTTGAACAAGCTGGTCGACGTCGATCATAAAGATCCGGCGAAGGTGGCCGACCAGTGGGTGAAAGAGAAACTGGCCGCTAAATAAAGAGTCCCCGGCCAGGGAGGGCCATTTCACAACGAGTATGCCGACATGCCGCAAGCTACCGCCATTTTTAATCTGTTCTTCTTCAACCCACAGGGTGACTATCGCTTCTCATGGCGTCATCCAGATGCGCCGGGCAAAGAGATTTTTACCCTTAAGCACTACGCTGACCTGGCGCGCAGGGCCGAAGCCGCCGTGCTGGATAACATCTTTATCGCCGACCACGTCGCCATCTGGGACACGGTGCCGAGCGGACTCCCGCATTACGCTAACCCTCGACTCGAACCGATCACGCTGCTGGCCGCGCTTTCAGCGGTGACAGAAAATATTGGCCTGATGGCGACGGCCTCAACGTCCTACACCGAGCCTTATAACCTGGCGCGCTACTTTGCCTCGCTTGACCATTTGAGCGGGGGACGAGCGAGCTGGAACGTTGTTACGTCCTGGCTGCCGGAAGAAGCAGCTAACTACGGGCTGGACACCTTGCCGGAACATGGCAGGCGCTATGAGCGTGCCGCAGAGTTTATCGACGTGGTGCGCAAGCTTTGGGATTCCTGGGAAGACGAAGCCGTGCTTATCGATAAGCAAAGCGGCTATTTTACGGACCCCGAGCTTGTGCATCCGCTGAATCACCGTGGGGAATTCTTTAAGGTGCGCGGCCCGCTGAACGTGCCGCGCCCGCCGCAGGGGCACCCGATTGTGGTGCAGGCTGGTTCTTCTGAGTCCGGCAAACAGCTGGCTGCCGCTCAGGCAGATATTCACTTTGTGTTTATGAGCAACATCGAGAAAGGGCTGGCCTACCGCGCGGATATGAACCAGCGCCTGCGCTTACTGGGGCGAGACCCGGAACACTTTAAGATCCTCGGCGGCGTGCTGCCGGTGGTGGTGAATACCCCGGAAGAAAAAGAGCAGCGTCGGCAGCTTATCCAGACGCTGATGAACGATCAGATGGCGTTGGATCTCCTGAGCACCTACCTGCGAATGGATATGGGTGAATACGATCCTGACGCGCCGCTGCCGCCTTTGCCGGACGAACAGGGCTTTGACGGGCTGAGAACCGCGCTGCAGATAATCAAAGGCTACGATCCTAAGCTGACGGTGCTGCAGCTGGGCAGATTGTTGCTTCAAAGTTCGGATAGCTGGCTGGTTATCGGCACCGCACAGGAGGTCGCCGACACCCTGAGCGAGGCGTTTCATGCCGGAGCCGTGGACGGCTACAACCTGATGTTCCCGTTCCTGCCGGTGGATTTCGATAACTTTGTCGACCAGGTCGCGCCAATTTTGAAGGAAAGTGGAGTGATGCAGCAGGCTTATCGGCCAGGTACGCTGCGTGAGAAGCTAGGGTTGCCGCCGGTGGGGAATCAGTTTAAGCGTGGGTGATGATAAGGGGTTCTTTGTTTCTTCCTTATAAATATTGTTTATGAGGATTGGATGAGATTCCGTTCACCTCAAGTCCATACAACTCCGCCTGAGTTGGGTCATAGCCGGGGGCGATGAGAGCCGGGGAGCAATTCGACCCTCACCCCGGCCCTCTCCCAGAGGGAGAGGGGAAAACAGCCAACGTGGAACATTTTTTATTCCCTCTCCTTTCCAGGGAGAGGGTCAGGG
>NZ_JACARU010000024.1:118738-166315 GCF_013386425.1 Cedecea sp. P7760
AGTCCGGGTTCTTAGGGGAGCGACGGTGGCTCTCCTAAGACGTTCACCGGTGCGGTTACAGCATATGAAACTGTACTTGAGGTGAACGGAACCTTAGTCGCCCCTGCATAATCATGGGTATTTGTGTTTACGACATGGTTTTCTGTGGGAGAAGGTGAAACCCAGCACTCTAAAGCCTCACCAGGCCACTCGCCGCTGCTTTCTGCGCGGCATCGCTAATAGGCTGATAATCCTCACGCTGCGTCGCGGTAAAATCCTCAATCAGCAGCGCCTCTCGCACGGCTTGCCACTCAGGTTCGCTAACCAGCCGCTGCAACGCGCCACGCAACTGCTCCAGCTCCACGGCAGAGGTTTGCGCCGAGGTGATCATTGGCAAACCCGGAGCCAGCGCGGTTGTGCCGATAGAAACCAGGCCTGCTACGCGTTCCGGCTCATGGCGAGCAACCAGGGCCAGGGTCACTGCATCAATGGCGGCAATATCGCTGGTGCCGGCCTGAACTTCGGCCAGCGACTGGCGGTGGCTGCCGCTAAACGCGATGTCCGAGAAGAACTTACCGTCTCTCTGCAGCGGTGCGACGAGGCTGCGCAGGCCATGATAGCCGGACTGGGAATCGTCGCTGTTGCAGACGACCCGCTTGCCACGAAAATCTGCCAGCGTTTTTCCTGCGTCAGATGCCCGGACAATCAGCTGGCTGCTGTAGTTAAATCCTTCGCAGCCTGCGGCCTGATAATGAAATGTACCGACGACCTGTACATTGGGCAGCAGGGCGCGCAGCGGATAACCACAGGTTTGGCTGAGCAGCAGTTGGGGATCCTGCCAGTGGCTCAGGCGGTCTTCGGGCTCGCTATAAAGCAGGCCGTCGCCGTCCAGTCCTTCTTCACTCAGCAGCTGTCGCAGCGCGGCTAACAGCGCTTCGGTATCGGGATGGTGCACGTCGTACATCGGCAGAGAGATAAGCTTACTCATGGGCTTTCTCCTGCTGCACGCTGTCCTGCGCCAGGCGGCCGTCCGGGAAGAACGGGTTAATCTCTACCTGAATCGGCTTAATCAGGTGTTCACGCATCAGCTCGCCGTAGCCGTTCACAAAGAAGCCCTGGTTGCGCTTCAGGTACTCTTCTTTGTAGGCGCGGTAAACCGTTGGCAGCCCGTACCAGGGGATACCGGGTAAATCGTGGTGCACGGAGTGATAGTTAAGGTTTAAAAACAGCAGGCGCCAGAACATCCCCGCTTCGTTAATTACGGTACGCGCTTCAGGATCTTCCGCCGCGCGATGTTCAAAGAAAGAACGAACTTTTGTCATCGCCAGCATCGGCCAGGTCACCACCAGAAGGTAATAAACCACCGAGAAATCATGTTTTACCAGCCAGCCAAGAACCGGGATAAGCAGCAGCAGATGCACCGTCCACATGACCATCGCCGGGCGGTTGCCGCTGCGGAAAGAGTCCCAGATATTGACCACCGTCCAGCGCATCGTCAGCACCGGCGTTAGCATTAGCCTGCCGGGGAAGGTGTTACGCAGGCGCACCAGCAGGCGCTGAACGCCGCTAAAATGCTGCCAGCGGCGACGGGTAAAGTAGTAACTTTCCGGGTCCGTTTCCGGCACGGTCAGGTCTTCATCCTGGTGATGTTTAAGATGCAGGTCACGATAGGTGCCGTACGGATACCAGATAGAAAACGGCATCAGCCCGAACAGCTGATTAAGGCGAGGGAAGCGGGTCGGATGGCCGTGCAGCAGCTCATGCTGCAGCGACATGTACCAGGTGGCAAACCAGATAAGCAGCAGCGTGGCCGGGAACAGGCCAATCGTTTTCCACCAGGCAACGGTGGCAAACCATCCGCCATAAATAGTGATAATCAGCAGCCAGGTTGGCAGCTCCGTGCGCCAAAGCCAGGAACGCCGCAGTTTGCTGACAAATTCCCGCTGTTCTTCATGCAAATAGACTGAGGATTTTCCACTCATTTAACCAATCACTGCCCGCAATTAACCGTTGAATTGAGCAGAGAGTAAATCCTCGCCGCTAAACCCCATAGGAATATAAATTGCTATACTTAGAACAGAAAATGCTTTAAGACAAGGCGCTGATAAGCGGGGAAATAAGGGATGGTGAGAAGGAACAAAAAGGGCGATTTTCTACCGCCCTGAGCGCGTTACATTGATTCAAGTCCTACCCGCTGGCCGTAGGAGAGTTCAAGCGTGTTGCCGTCCGGATCGGCAAAGAAAACGAAGTATCCGACCGGGTCGCCCAGCTGTTCTGGCTCTCTGCGCAGCACTCCTTCGGCTCTTGCCATGTCCGTTTTTAAATCGATTTCTTCTTTCGTCGCGCAGGCCACGCCCAGGTGACCAAAGCTTCCCAGCGGCGTGTCGGTGTGGTTATCTGCCTGCACCAGAACCAGCGCAAAAGGTCGGGTACGATCGCTTAGCCAGGCGACCTTGCGCGCATCAGGCAGGTTGGGTTCGCGGTGGTGAATCACCTTCATGGCGGTGTAGCGGAGGTAGAAATCAACGCTTTTATCCAGGTCCTTCACCATAAATGCGACGTGGGTAAAGCCAACATCAATGTGTTCCATAGTTCGCCTAATCAGCTATTTTTGATGGCGCGACTTTACAACCTAAAGTTAACTTAAGGTCAAGGTGAGGACGCTTATGAACCGGGGCTTGAGCATTTTTGAACAAGTCTTAACGGGCAGCCCGATCGCTGAAAAGAAGGCAAAGCTCTGGAGAGGCGCACGGGCTAGCGGTTAGCGCTGTCCACCTGCTGGCTGCTTTGTTGGGGTTCCGCTTTTTTATCCTGATGGTGATACCACGCGCCAATTGAGGAATAAATAAAGCGACCAAAAAAGAACAGAAAACTGATGAGCAGAATAATGCGGGTCATGCGATTATTAAAACGGTTTCGTCTCTGCATAGTCGTAACCTGTGTCACGCAAGGGTCCTTGAGATTAGCCCGGCAGCTGCGGGCGACGGGGGTATTTAGTCACACTGAACAACGCAGGTCAATTATTCATCATGTAAAAATGGGCCAGTTGAATGATTAGTGGGCATTCACTGCGTGGGATGAATTTATTGTGAACTAAGCTATAGCGGGCAAAGTCTGAATTTCACCATTAGCGGTGATTCAATTGATTGATATTGATCTGCATCAATTATTCTTGATTTTAGCTAACTAAAATTTGCCCTTCGCTCCGAAGTGAGATGGGCAATAACGAACCGGAAAGGATATCCGGAAGAAACCCGAAGAGGAACAGGGATTTTGGCGAAGATGTATGCAATTAGCTAGCTGGTATAAAAACTCAAAAAATAAGTGGTGGGCGTTGCCCCTGATTCTCCCCAGCCTGCTGCTGCCGCTGGTGGTCACCTTCAACGCGCAAACGGTACTGGACGGTGGGCGAGTTTTCCTGCTGTATATGTCGCTCCCGCTGCTCACCGCCAGCCTCTTGCTGTTTGGACGTGCTGCCTTTCCGGGCATCATTCTGGCTCTGCTGATTCGCTACCTGCCCTCAGAAGGCGGGTGGATTTCACTGCTGGCCGTTTTACACTTCATCGTACCGATCGCGATTAGCTGGGGCTGTTACCGCTACTTTGTGCCGCGGCGCAGTGCGGTCACCTTCGGCATGATTCAACTTACCGCCCAGCGCATGTTTTGGCTGGTGCTGGTGAATGCCGCGCTATTTCTGGTGTTCTATGAGCTGGCGTTATTCTTCGGCTGGTACGACCGCAGCTTTTCTATTCTTTCCACAACGCCGTGGAGCACCCGGACATTAATTAATTTCCAGGCCGTGCTGGTTGGGGGATTAACCGGGCTGCCGTTCTTTTATTTTATATTGCGGATGATTGTGCACCCGCGCTTTATCAAAAGCTTTTGGTCCCGAATGCGTGCCCAGCGGCAAAAAGGCGTTACGCAGACTGAAATGCTGCTGTGGGGAGCGGTCGTTGGTCTGCTTATTTGGCTGCTGCTGTACCCGATCAGCCAGAGCAAAACCATTTTCAATACCGATTATACGCTGACGCTTATCCTGCCCATTATGCTGTGGGGAGCGATGCGCTTTGGCTTCCTGTTTATTACCAACGTCTGGACCGTGGTGCTGATTATTCTGTGCAGTGGATTCCACAACTATTTACCGCCGGATATGGGCTTCCAGCTGCATCTGGCGATTGCCTCATCCTGCTATGCCGTCTTTTCTATCACCATTTATTTGATGGCGGCGGTGACCACCCGGCAGCGTTTTCTGCATTACAAGGCGAGGCGCGTCGCGTTTATCGACCCGATGATGCAGATGCCGAATCTACGCGCGTTATGTCGTGACCTTGGGAACGCTCCGTGGTCGGCGCTGGGGTTTGTTTCTATTCCCGAACTGGAGCTGCTTGGGCGTAATTATGGCGTCCTGCTGCGGATCCAATATAAACAGCAGCTGGCTGAGTATCTGCGCGGTCAGCTGTCGCCCGGCGAGAGGGTGTATAACCTTTCGGGACACGATCTTGCCCTGCGCCTTAACTATGAATCACATCAGGAAAAAATTGAGTCCCTGTACGAACACGCCAGGCGGTTCCGTTTTGTGTGGGACGGGATGCCGCTGCAACCGCAAATCGGCATCAGCTACTGTTTTGTGCGCCACCCGGTTTCCCATCTCTACTTATTGCTCGGTGAGTTAAGCACCATGGCCGGGGTTTCGCTCTCCACCCAGCAGCCCGAAAGCCTGCAGCAAAAGGGCTCAAACCACATTCAAAATGCGGTAAAACGCAAAGTTGAGATGATGAACCGCCTGCAAAGTGCGCTCGACGAAGACCGTTTTGTGCTGATGGCACAGCGTATCGAAGGGCTGCGGGGCGATGCCTATCATGAGGTGCTGCTGAGAATGCGCGGTGACAACGGCGAGCTGCTGTCGCCGGATCTCTTTTTGCCCGTTGCCCATGAGTTTGGCCTTTCATCCCGTATTGACCGCTGGGTGCTGAATGCCGCCCTGCGGTTTATGGATAAGCATCGCGACAGCCTGCCGGGGTGCAGGCTTGCCATTAACCTGACGCCCGCCTCGGTATGCCAGTCCCAGCTTCCGGAAGAGGTTCAGCATCTGCTGACGAAGTACCGCATTGAACCGTGGCAACTGGTCTTTGAGGTGACGGAAAGCCACTCGTTAACCAACCTTGAACAGGCCAACGTGACGCTGAAGATGCTGCAAAGAATGGGCTGCCGGATTGCCATCGACGATTTTGGTACCGGCTATGCCAGCTATGCGCGCCTGAAAGAGCTTAGCGCCGATATCCTGAAAATTGACGGCAGCTTTATCCGTAATATTTTGACCAGCAGCCTGGACTATCAGGTGGTGAGTTCGATATGCCAACTGGCACGAATGAAGAAGATGCAGGTCGTGGCGGAGTATGTTGAAACGCAGGAGCTGAAGGATGCCGTGCGGGCGATGGGCATGGACTATGTTCAGGGGTATTTGATTGGTCGCCCTCAGCCGCTGGAGAGCCTTGTAGAAGAACAAAGCCCCTCTACGCCGGAAGACGCAAAGGGGCTGGAGTAGGGCGTCAGGCGGAGAGCGCCGCTTCGGCCTCTTCCTCGATGGTCAGCTTCCAGCCGGTCATGCTTTCCCAATACTGCTGCTCGCGTTCCAGATCAAGCTGCACCAGCGTGTTCTGGCTGAACCAGTCGTGCGGGAAGCGCAGCGTCCAGTGATTATCGTCGGTTTCCAGCACCAGCGTCGGCGGCGTGGTGGTGGCCTGCCGCTGATTATTCAGCAGCGCAGCAAGACGGATAATCTGGATAAGCGGCAGGAACTGTTTCTTTTTAAACAGCGTAAAGCGCGGCAGATCGTCCAGCTTAATGGCCTTGCGGTGGTAGCGCACCAGGGAAGCCATCAGCATCTGCTGCTCCTGATTGAAGCCGGGCAGGTTGCTGTTTTGCAGAATATAGGCCGAGTGACGATGCATCCCGCTGTGGTTGATGCTGAGCCCAACTTCGTGCAGCATCGCGGCCCACTTCAGCAGCGCGGCCATCTGCAGGTTAGCCAGTTTGTGATTCTGCTTTTCCCACTGCTGATAAAGCAGCTCTACGGTTTCCAGCACCCGGCGAGCCTGATCGCTGTCGATATGGTACTGCTCCGCCAGGCTTTGCGCGGTGCGAATACGGATATCCTGATGGCGGAAACGGCCTTCCATTTCGTACAGCACGCCTTCGCGCAGCGCACCGTCTGAAAGACGCAGTTCACGAATGGCGAGCGCGTCAAAAACGCCGCACAGAATCGCGAGCCCCGGCACAAACACCGCTTTACGTTCTTCGGACAGGCCAGGCAGGCTCAGGGCGTCGAAGTTTTTAAACTTCAGCACTTCCTGCTGCAGCATTTCCAGGCGTTCCGGGGTGATAGTCCCGTCTTTCTCGCCCATCTCAATCAGTACTTCATGCGCCGCCTTGATGGAGCCAGAGGCGCCCAGCGCTACTTTCCAGCCCTGCAGGCGATACTGCCAGGCAAGCGTTTCCAGCTTCTGAATTGCCGCCATGCGGGCGCGCTTAAAGCTTTCCGGCGTGATGACCCCGCCGGGGAAGAAGTTTTGCGCAAAGCTGACGCAGCCCATACGGCGGCTTTCGACCAGCATTGGCTCAAAATCTTCACCGATAACCAGCTCGGTGGAGCCGCCGCCGATGTCAATTACCAGCTTGCGGCCTCTTTCCGGCTGAGTGTGTTCCACGCCCATAAAAATCAGGCGCGCTTCCTCGTTCCCGGGAATAATTTCAATCGGGTAGGGGATGACTTTTTCAGCGCGTTTCAGAAACTCGGCGGCGTTGGTGGCCTCGCGAAGCGAGTGGGTGCCCACAATGCACACGTTGTCCGCTGCAAATCCCTGCAGGCGTTCGGCAAACAGCGCCAGACAGGAGAGGCCACGCTCCATGGCCTCCTCGCTTAATTTGTTATCAGGGCCAAGGCCGTCCGCAAGATGCACGCGCTGCTTCAGGCGACCAATGATTTGCATGGCGCCATCCACCACACGGGCTATGACCATGTGGAAACTGTTAGAGCCGAGGTCGACCGCAGCGAACTCCTGCGGCCGTGGAGCATGGTTTGATATCGGCATAATTTTATCTTCGCCTGAGAGCGTTAGTCAGGTTGTTCCAGAGATTTAATATAATCGTAGATCGCCAATTGCGAACGCACTTTACGGCGATTGCCGCGCGGTACATAGCGATTACTCAGTTCTTTGTCGATGATACGCGCTTTCACCGTGTCGTTAAGCTGGATATCAATGATATCGAGCATGCGTTGCTTCAGGCGCGGATCGAGGACCGGCACGGCCACTTCAATTCTGTAGTCGATGTTACGGGTCATCCAGTCGGCAGAAGAGAGGAAGACTTTCTTATCGCCGCCGTTTTCAAAGATATACACCCGATCGTGCTCGAGGTAACGGTCAACGATGCTCAGCACGCGAATATTATCGCTGATCCCTTCGAGTTCTGGAATCAAAGAACACATCCCGCGCACCAGCAGGTTAACCTTCACGCCCACGCTGGACGCAGCATAAAGCCGGTCCACCAGGCCTTTGTCCACCAGGTTATTCAGCTTCAGCGTAATGCCCGCAGGCTGCCCGTTTTGAGCGTTCTTAATTTCGCGATCGACCAAATCATACAGCAGGCGGCGCGAGTTCTGTGGCGACACCAGCAGGTAGTCGAAGGTCACCGGCCGGTACGGGTTTTCAATAAAGTTAAACACGCGACGCACTTCGTTGGTGATGCGTGCATCGGCGGTTAATAGCGAGTAGTCCGTGTAGAGCCGGGCGGTTTTCTCGTTAAAGTTACCGGTCCCGATGTGCGCATAACGCACAATCTCTTCGCCTTCCATACGCGAGATAAGGAATAGCTTGGCGTGAATTTTCAGGCCCGGCGCGGAGAAGATAACGTGGACGCCCGCCTCGGTAAGGCGCTTCGCCCAGTGAATATTCGCTTCTTCGTCAAAACGTGCCTGCAGCTCTACCACCACGGTGACTTTCTTGCCGTTGTGGGCGGCGTGGATCATGGCGTCAATAATGCGCGAGTCTTTCGCCACGCGGTAGATATTGATTTTTATCGCCAGCACGCTTGGGTCGAACGAGGCCTGACGCAGCAGCTCAAGGACGTGTTCGAAGGTGTGATACGGGTAATAAAGCAGGACGTCACGCTCGCGGATGGCGTCGAAGCCGTTCCGGAACTTATCAAATCCTATATGACGCAGGCGCGGCAGCGGCTTATTCACCAGGTTAGCTTTTCCGACGTTCGGGAAGCCGATGAAGTCTTTAAAGTTGTGGTAGCGGCCGCCGGGAATGATCGAGTCGTAGTTGGAGATGGTCAGCTTGTTGCGCAGCATCTCCACCATCGCATCCGGCATATCGCGCTGATAAACAAAGCGCACCGGCTCGGCGGTCAGGCGCTGCTTCAGGCTGGAAGACATCAGCTCCAGCAGGCTGGACTCCATTTCGGTGACCAGATCGTACTCGGCGTCACGCGTCATCTTCATCGAATAGGCGTTCAGCGCGTCATAGTCGAAGAACCCTTTGAAAATATCGTCCAGGCAGTAACGCAGGATGTTATCCAGCAGGATCATCGGCTTACGGCGGCGCGGCGCTTCCGGCGGCAGGTTCACAAAACGCGGTACTTTATCAGACGGGATTTCCAGCAGCGCGTAACGAATGCTGTCGCCGCGAATAATTTCTACCGCCAGATAGGTGTAGTCATCTTTCAGGAACTGCACCAGGTCGGTATCGCGGTTGATCAAAATCGGCGTGATGTGCGGGCGAAGCTGATGCTTAAAGTAGCTGCGTAGCCAGCTTTGCTGGTTTTCGGAAAGCTGGCGTTCGTTGATCAGGAAGATTTGATTGCGCGCCATCTCCAGCAGCAGGTCGTTGTACAGGCCGTCGAACTCCTGATCGGCCTTTAGCACCCGGGCCTGGATCTTATTCAACAGGTGACGCTGGTTGGAGGGGGAACCCTGTTCCTCACTGATTAAAATGCGGCGTTTTAGCTCCGCAAAACGCACTTTATAGAATTCATCGAGGTTATTGGAATAGATGCCGAGAAAACGCATCCTTTCAATCAACGGGTTGAGCTTGTCCGCCGCTTCCTGCAGAACGCGTTCGTTAAAAGACAACCAGCTCAGTTCTTTTTCGATATACAGCTTATCCTGACCCATTAGTCCTCACACTCCGTTTTCGTGGACGTGGCAATGCCGTCACCGTCACGTCAGTTATTATGGCGAGCTTTAGCGGAGAATGTCCAACTATGCAGATGAAACTCTCTCATCTGACCATGACAACTTTATGAGAGACAGACACAAAAAAAGGGCCGAAGCCCTTTTTATCTCATATTACTCTGCAGCGTGGCCCTGTGGGGGCAGCTGCACGTCATCAAGCCAGGCGGCGTTGTGGCGCATTTTTAAACGTTCGTCGAGGAACCAGCTCACCACCAGCGGGTAAATAGCGTGTTCCTGATGCTGAACGCGGGCGGTGATTTCGTCCTCGTCATCCCCTTCAAACACCGGCACTTTGGCCTGCAGAATAACCGGGCCACCGTCCAGCTCGTCGGTGACAAAATGCACGGAAGTGCCGTGCTCTTCGTCGCCGTTCTCCAGCACCTGGCGATGCGTATGGAGGCCGGGGTATTTCGGCAGCAGGGAAGGGTGAATATTGAGTAAACGACCGCTGTAGCGGGCCACAAAAGCCGGGCTGAGAATACGCATGTAGCCGGCCAGCACCACAACGTCCGGCGCCCAGGCATCGATCTCCTGCATCAGCTGGCGGTCGAAGGCCTCACGGCTGGCGAATTCGCTTGCCGCCAGAGCATGGGCGGGGATACCGGCTTCGCGGGCTCGCTCAAGGCCGAACGCGTCGGCCTTATTGCTGAACACCGCGCTGATGGTGCCGTTAATCTTTTTTTGCTGGCAGGCATCAATGATTGCCTGCAGATTGCTTCCGTTGCCGGAAATCAGCACCACAATGTGTTTCATTACTCGATAACCACGCGCTCTTCGGAATCAGATGCCTTGATGATACCGATTTTCCACGCCTTTTCACCTTTGGCCTGCATCAGCTCAACGGCTTTATCCGCCTCTGCTGCCGGCAGGGCAATGACCATGCCCACGCCGCAGTTAAAGGTGCGGTACATTTCGTGGCGGCTGATGTTGCCGGCCTGCTGCAGCCAGTTGAATACCGCCGGCCACTGCCAGGAAGATTCGGTGATAACGGCCTGAGTATTGTCCGGCAGAACGCGCGGAATGTTTTCCCAGAAGCCGCCGCCGGTCAGGTGGGCGATGGCGTGAACGTCCACGCTTTCAATCAGCTCAAGGATGTTTTTCACATAAATACGGGTCGGTTCGAGCAGGTGATCCGCCAGCGGTTTACCTTCCAGATCCGTGGTCAGCGGGTCGGTGCCGCTCACTTCCAGCACTTTGCGTACCAGCGAATAGCCGTTGGAGTGCGGGCCGCTGGAACCCAGCGCAATCAGCACGTCGCCGTCGGCCACTTTGGAGCCGTCGATGATTTCAGACTTCTCAACCACGCCAACGCAGAACCCGGCCACGTCGTAGTCTTCACCGTGGTACATGCCCGGCATTTCAGCGGTTTCGCCGCCAACCAGCGAGCAGCCTGACTGCAGGCAGCCTTCGGCGATGCCGGTGATAACGCTGGCGGCGGTATCCACGTCCAGCTTGCCGGTGGCGTAGTAGTCGAGGAAGAACAGCGGCTCGGCGCCCTGAACCACCAGGTCGTTCACGCACATGGCCACCAGGTCAATGCCGATAGCGTCGTGACGTTTTAAGTCCATCGCCAGACGCAGCTTGGTGCCCACACCGTCGGTGCCGGAAACCAGAACAGGTTCGCGATATTTTTGAGGCAACGCGCACAGCGCACCGAAACCGCCCAGTCCACCCATTACTTCCGGGCGGCGGGTCTTTTTCACTACGCCTTTGATTTTGTCGACCAGAGCGTTACCAGCATCAATATCAACACCGGCATCTTTATAGCTGAGAGAGGTTTTATCGGTCACTGCTCGTTCCCCACGGGTGGTAGATATAAAAAAACGCGGCAATTCTAACAGTGCAGGCAAACGTTTGCGAGCCTCTTATCATCGGCAAGAAAAGAATTCCTGAGATAGAATCAATCCAGTCTGGTTGATCTCGATCATCCCATTAGCTGTAGCGCAGCGGCAAAAAAGCGGTATAATCCGGCGATTTTTTTTGTGGTAGCCAACTATCTCGGGGGAGAAAGAGTATGAAGATCGTGGAAGTGAAACACCCACTCGTCAAACACAAGCTGGGCCTGATGCGTGAGCAAGACATCAGCACCAAGCGCTTTCGTGAACTCGCCTCTGAAGTGGGCAGCCTGCTGACTTATGAAGCCACTGCGGATCTGGAGACTGAGAAAGTCACCATCGAAGGCTGGAACGGCCCGGTGGAAGTTGACCAGATCAAAGGCAAGAAAATTACCGTTGTGCCTATTCTGCGTGCCGGCCTTGGCATGATGGAAGGCGTTCTGGAAAACGTCCCGAGCGCGCGCATCAGCGTGGTGGGCGTTTACCGTGATGAAGAAACGCTGCAGCCGGTGCCTTACTTCCAGAAGCTGGTTTCTAATATAGAAGAGCGCATGGCGCTGGTGGTTGACCCAATGCTGGCAACCGGCGGCTCCATGATTGCTACCATCGACCTGCTGAAGAAAGCGGGCTGCACCAGCATTAAGGTGCTGGTACTGGTTGCCGCGCCGGAAGGCATTGCCGCGCTTGAAAAAGTACACCCGGACGTAGAGCTGTTCACCGCCTCTATCGATCAGGGGCTCAACGAGCACGGGTACATTATTCCTGGCCTCGGTGATGCGGGCGATAAGATATTTGGTACTAAATAATAAAATTAGCCGACTTCGAAAGTCGGCTTTTTTTTGATTGCAGCAAACACCGTTCGTTAAAAATAACACGTAGAGGAAAACAACATGACCCGCCGCGCTATTGGGGTAAGTGAACGCCCGCCCTTACTGCAAACGATTCCGTTAAGCCTGCAGCATCTGTTTGCCATGTTCGGCGCGACCGTGCTGGTGCCGATTCTGTTCCACATCAACCCGGCGACGGTGCTGCTGTTCAACGGTATCGGCACGCTGCTGTACCTGTTTATCTGTAAGGGTAAAATCCCGGCTTACCTCGGGTCCAGCTTCGCGTTTATCTCCCCGGTGCTGCTGCTGTTGCCGCTAGGTTACGAAGTGGCGCTCGGCGGTTTTATTATGTGCGGCGTGCTGTTCTGCATCGTGGCGCTGATCGTGAAAAAAGCCGGAACCGGCTGGCTGGACGTGATGTTCCCTCCTGCGGCAATGGGCGCTATTGTGGCGGTTATCGGCCTTGAGCTGGCGGGCGTGGCGGCGAATATGGCCGGGCTGCTGCCGGCGGAAGGGGCTTCACCGGATTCCACCACCATTATCATTTCACTGGTAACGCTGGCGGTGACGGTGTTTGGCTCGGTGCTGTTCCGCGGTTTTATGGCGATTATCCCGATTCTTATCGGCGTGCTGGCGGGCTATGCGCTCTCCTTCGCTATGGGCGTGGTGGACGTCACGCCAATCCGCGAAGCGCACTGGTTTGCGCTGCCAACCTTCTATACGCCGCGCTTTGAGTGGTTTGCTATCTTCACCATTCTGCCGGCTGCGCTGGTGGTGATTGCCGAACACGTGGGCCACCTGGTGGTTACCGCCAATATCGTGAAAAAAGATCTGATTCGTGACCCAGGCCTGCACCGCTCGATGTTCGCCAACGGTATCTCGACTATTTTCTCCGGCTTCTTCGGCTCCACGCCAAACACCACCTACGGTGAAAACATCGGCGTGATGGCTATCACCCGCGTTTACTCGACCTGGGTTATCGGCGGCGCGGCGATTATCGCGATTCTGCTTTCCTGCGTCGGCAAGCTGGCGGCGGCGATTCAAATCATCCCAGTGCCGGTAATGGGCGGCGTATCTCTGCTGCTGTACGGCGTAATCGGCGCATCCGGTATTCGCGTGCTGATCGAGTCCAAAGTGGATTACAGCAAAGCGCAAAACCTGATCCTGACCTCCGTTATCCTGATCATCGGCGTGAGCGGTGCGAAGGTGCACATCGGTGCGGCGGAGCTGAAAGGCATGGCGCTGGCGACCATCGTCGGCGTGGGCCTGAGCCTTATTTTCAAACTAATCAGCATACTGCGCCCGGAAGAAGTGGTGCTGGATGCGAAAGAGAACGACGCTCAGCACTGATCGTTTAGCCACCGGGCGGATCCTCGCCCGGTTCTATCCTGCCCCAAAACTGTGATAGACTCATCGCGATTTTCTGCCTGTTATGGTTGAGGTACTTCTGAATACGCCGGCACAGCTCTCACTGCCACTCTATCTTCCCGACGATGAAACCTTTGCGAGTTTCTGGCCGGGTGACAACCCTTCTTTATTAGCCGCACTGCAGTCGGTACTCCGTCAGGATCACAGCGGGTATATCTATTTCTGGTCGCGTGAAGGCGGCGGGCGCAGCCATTTGCTGCATGCAGCCTGCGCGGAACTTTCCCAGCGTGGCGAAGCCGTGGGCTACGTGCCGCTGGATAAGCGCACCTGGTTTGTGCCGGAAGTGCTTGATGGAATGGAGCAGCTCTCGCTGGTTTGCATCGACAATATTGAGTGCGTGGCCGGGGATGAACCGTGGGAAATGGCGATTTTCAATCTCTATAACCGTATTCTGGAGTCAGGGAAAACGCGCCTGCTGATCACCGGTGACAGGCCACCACGCCAGCTCAATCTGCAGCTACCGGACCTGGCTTCCCGCCTGGACTGGGGGCAAATCTACAAGCTGCAGCCGCTTTCCGATGATGACAAGCTACAGGCGCTCCAGCTGCGTTCCCGGCTGCGAGGGTTTGAACTGCCGGAAGACGTGGGGCGCTTTCTGTTAAAACGCCTCGATCGTGAAATGCGCACTCTGTTCATGACGCTCGATCAGCTCGATCACGCCTCAATCACCGCCCAGCGCAAGCTCACCATTCCGTTCGTGAAAGAAATCCTCAGCCTGTAATTTTCCCCGTCCTGCGACGGGGAACGCTTTATTACACCTTACGTAATCTTTCTGCCGCTGCGTCCAGCGTCGCTTCCTGTTTGGCAAAGCACAGGCGAATCAGCTTGTGCGGGAAGGCATCCGCGCAGAACACCGACAGCGGGATTGCCGCCACGCCCACTTCTTTGGTTAGCCACTGGCAGAAGCTCACGTCATCGAGATCGGAAATGGCGCTGTAGTCCGCCAGCAGGAAATAGGTGCCTTCGCAGGGCAGGATTTCGAACCGGCTGTCCGCCAGCGCCTCAACAAAGCGGTCGCGGCGTGCGCGGTAAAACTCCGGCAGTTCGCGATAATGCTCCGGCTCGGCGCGCAGCATATCGGCAATCGCAAGCTGCGCCGGGGTATTCACCGCAAACGTCAGGTACTGGTGCACTTTACGCAGCTCCGCGCTGATGGCCGCCGGCGCCACGCAGTAGCCCACCTTCCAGCCCGTCATATGGAACGTTTTGCCGAAAGAGGACACAGAGATAGCGCGCTCGCGCAGCTGCGGGTGAGCCAGCACGCTGGCGTGGCCTTGTTCGTCGAAGCAAATATGCTCGTACACTTCGTCGCTCAGCACATAAACTTCGTGCTGCCCGATGGCCTGCCACAGCGCGGCAAAATCACTTTTTCGCCAGACGGTCGCGGACGGGTTGTGCGGTGTGTTAAGAATAACAAGGCGAGTTTTGTCGCTCAGCAGCGCAGCAAACGCCTGCCAGTCAACGCGGAAGTGAGGCGGCTGGAGCGAAATACGCTTGAGAATTCCGCCGGAAAGCGTCACGGCCGGGGCGTAGCTGTCGTAGCTTGGGTCGAAGCAAATCACCTCATCGCCCGGGCGAACCAGCGCGGTGATGGCAGCGTAGAGCGCTTCGGTCGCGCCAGCGGTGACCGTAATATCGGTATTGGCATCCGGCTTGTGGCCGTACAGGGCTTCGGTTTTCTCGGCGATGGCTTCACGTAGAGGCTGGACACCTGTCATCGGGGCATACTGGTTCGCGCCCTGGCTTACGTGAAACGCCAGGCGTTCCTGCAGGAAGCGCGGGCCGTCAAAATCAGGGAAGCCCTGGGAGAGGTTAATCGCCTTGTGCTGCTGCGCCAGGGCGCTCATTTGCGTGAAGATGGTGGTGCCGAGCGCGGGCAGTTTGCTTTCTGGAATCAAAGGGGAGTGGCTCATTATTCTTCGACCTTAACGTGATGCGTGTGTTTCCCTGTGTTGCCGGGACTATAACACGATGTTAAGATTTGGCAATCAAGACGCTTAGACGTCTAAATAATAATGACCTCAGTTGCAAACATAAAGCAGCGCTAACGGCTGGAGAGATAATGATTCGCGCCATTGTTACCGATATTGAAGGCACCACCAGCGACATTCGCTTTGTGCACAACATCCTGTTCCCGTATGCCCGCGAACGCCTCGCAGGTTTTGTTCGCGCGCAACAGAATGAAATTGCCCCAATACTCAACGACCTGCGGGCGGAAATTAATGAACCACAGGCGGATATTGATCGGCTGATTGAGACGTTGTTTAGCTTCATGGATGTAGATCGTAAATCTACCGCGCTTAAAGCGCTGCAGGGCCTCATCTGGCGCGATGGCTACGTGAATGGAGACTTCACCGGCCATCTCTATGATGATGTTCTGCCCGCGCTGAAGGCCTGGAAACAGCAGGGCATTGCCCTGTATGTCTATTCGTCTGGCTCGGTGGCGGCGCAGAAGCTGCTCTTTGGCTACAGCGACGCCGGGAATATTACCGATTTGTTCAGCGGCTATTTTGATACCCACGTTGGGGCCAAGCGAGAAGTGCAGTCCTACCGCAACATCGCGGAACAGGCCGGCGTGGCGCCAGAAGAGCTGCTGTTCTTGTCCGATATTCACCAGGAGCTGGATGCTGCGCGGGAAGCCGGTTGGCAAACCGTGCAGCTGATTCGCGGCGAGGCCGATGAAACAAGCAGCCATCGCCAGGTAAACCGTTTCGACCACATTAATCCGGAGTCGTTTTCTTCATGAGCGCATTGACCATTTTTACCGATACCGAAGCAAAGGAGCCGGTATGGCACAGCACGGACGCGCAAGAAATTCGCGAGCAGCTGAACGCAAAAGACGTGCGTTTTGAGCGCTGGGAAGCGAACCAGGATTTAGGGGCTAATCCGACGTCGGAGACGGTGATCGGGGCTTACCAGCACGCTATCGACAAGCTGGTGGCGGAAAAAGGCTATCAGAGCTGGGACGTTATCAGCCTGCGAGCGGACAACCCACAGAAAGACGTGCTGCGGACCAAGTTCCTCTCCGAGCATACCCACGGCGAAGACGAAGTCCGTTTCTTTGTAGAAGGCGCGGGGCTGTTCTGCCTGCATCTGGACGACAAGGTGTATCAGATCCTGTGCGAGAAGAACGATTTGATTTCCGTCCCGGCCGGGACGCCGCACTGGTTTGATATGGGGTCAGAGCCGCACTTTACCGCGATTCGTATTTTCGATAATCCGGAAGGCTGGGTGGCTCATTTTACCGGTGATGCGATTGCGGATGCTTATCCACGGTTGCCGTAGTTGATGAGTTGAGTTGAGTTTTTCCCTGGAAGGGCTGTAACTTAGTCACAAATCCCCGCGACGATGTAGGAGCGGCAAACATTCCGTTCACTTCCAGTCCTGTTTTATATGAAGCCCCCGTACCGGTTCACGGCTCGGGGGAATCACCGTCATTCCCCCGAGACCCCGGACTCCCGGCGAAATAAATCGACCGCTAAAGCGGCAGACCTCCGTTTTNNCCTCGCTTCAAATCCGCAGCCACGCTGAAAGTCGCAGGCGCTGCAAGTCCCACAGCCACGCCCTTGCCGGGCGCCGGGGCTGTTCGGGGGATTGCGTGATCCCCCGGACACGTTCACCGTTATCTGAACGTGCAGGGAAAACAGATCTATGGGTGAACGGAATAACGACTGATTTAAAGAGTCACCCTTGAATTTTTTGAAAGAAAGATAGGTAAAAGGCTGCCCCTGCACGGGCAACATCCCCTTTTTTATCCCTTCTCCCCTGTGGGGAGAAGGTCAGGATGAGGGGCATTATTTTTGAGGCAAAAATACCCCATCCCGGACCTGCTCCGGCGTTACTACGCCCGTATCCAGAATCCAGCCGCTAATTAACTCTGCCGGAGTCACGTCGAACGCCGGGTTGTACACCGTGGCATTTTCAGGTGCCCAGTGCACGCTACCAAAACTGCCCGTTACGCCGGTCACTTCACCTGCCGCTCGCTGCTCAATAGGAATGGCCTCGCCGTTCGGACAGTTTCTGTCCAGCGTGGTATGCGGGGCGGCAACGTAGAACGGAATATCGTGATAATGCGCCAGCACGGCCAGGCTATAGGTGCCGATTTTATTAGCCACGTCACCGTTCGCGGCGATGCGGTCAGCGCCTACCCAGATAGCATCCACCTGCTTTTTCGCCATCAGGCTGGCGGCCATTGAATCGCAAATCAGCCGGTAAGGAATGCCAAGTTCACCGAGTTCCCATGCCGTGAGCCTGCCGCCCTGCAGCAGCGGGCGCGTTTCATCTACCCAGACGCTGGCGACGTGGCCTTCATTAAACGCGCGCTGGATGACGCCCAGCGCAGTACCTACGCCTGCGGTAGCAAGGCCGCCGGTGTTGCAGTGGGTCAACAGGCGGCTGCCAGGTTTCACCAGCGCTGCGCCTGCACGGGCTATGTTGTCGCACAGCACTTTATCTTCTGCCACCAGCCGCAGAGCCTCTTCCCCCAGGGCTGCAACAAAGTTTTCCTGGGCCAGCGCCTGCTTCATGCGGTCGAGGTTATTCATCAGGTTAACCGCCGTCGGGCGGGAAGCGCGCAGGGTTTCCAGCGCCCCGGCGAGCTGGGGCTTTGTAAGTCCTTGCTCTGCCAGCAGCGGAAGCAGCAGGCTGGCGGAAAGACCGATCAGCGGCGCACCACGCACGCTAAGAGCATGAATATGGCTGACCAGTTGGCCAACGGTATGGGCCGGGAGCCAGTTTTTCTGCTGCGGCAGCGCCTGCTGGTCGAGGATCCAAAGCTGGTTATCACGCACTTCAAGGCTGGTGGTTTTTAAATTATGCATTCGTGTTAATTCCATGTTGCGTTGTTGCGGTATATTGTGCCAACATGACTTCCAGATGTATAGACGTCCAAACGTCTTAATTTACTTTATTTTCTGAGAGGATCGCCATGTCGCAATACCGCACTTTTACCGCCGCTGACGCAGTGGCTTATGCTCAACAGTTTGGCGGGCTGCAGACGCCGTCTGAGCTGGTGGAGGCGCAGGAAGTGGGCGACGGCAACCTTAATCTGGTGTTTAAAATCTTTGATACCCAGGGCGTTAGCCGGACGATCGTGAAGCAGGCGCTGCCGTATGTGCGCTGCGTGGGCGAGTCCTGGCCGCTGACGCTGGATCGTGCTCGTCTTGAGGCGCAAACCCTGGTGGAGCACTATCAGCACAGCCCTGAGCACACGGTAAACGTGGTGCATTACGACCCGGCGCTGGCGGTGATGGTGATGGAAGATCTCTCCAGCCATCGCATCTGGCGCGGCGAGCTGGTGAAGGGCGTTTATTATCCTCAGGCGGCAAGCCAGCTTGGGGAATATCTGGCAAAGACGTTGTTCCACACCTCGGATTTCTACCTGCATCCGCATGATAAGAAGGCGCTGGTTTCCCGTTTTATCAATGCTGAAATGTGTGAAATCACCGAGGATCTGTTCTTTAACGACCCGTATCAGATCCATGAGCGTAATAACTACCCGGCCGCGCTGGAGCAGCAGATTGCCGCGCTGCGTAGCGATAACGCTCTAAAGCTGGCCGTGGCTCAGCTAAAACATAAATTCTTCTCCAGCGCCGAAGCGTTGCTGCACGGTGATATCCACAGCGGCTCAATTTTCGTGGCGGAAGGCAGCCTGAAAGCCATCGACGCCGAGTTTGGCTACGTTGGCCCTATTGGGTTTGATATTGGCACCGCCATCGGCAACCTGCTGCTGAACTACTGCGCGCTGCCGGGGCATTTTGGCCCACGTGATGCGGCCAGCCAGCGCGAGCAACGGCTGAAAGATATTCAGGAGATTTGGCTGAGCTTCTCCGGGCGCTTTATAACGCTTGCACGTGCTAAAACGCGCGACGCAGCGCTGGCGACGGAAGGATATGCCGAACACTATCTGCAAAAAGTTTGGGTAGATGCGGTAGGCTTCTGTGGCACCGAGCTGATTCGCCGCACTGTCGGGCTGTCGCACGTGGCCGATCTGGAAAGTATTGAAGATGAGGCGACTCGCCTGGCCTGTGTTAGCCACGCGATTGAGCTGGGCAAATTCCTGATTCTGATTGCCGACCAGGTGAATTCAGTGGATGAGTTTATTGCGAGAGTTCGGCAGAAGGGGTGAGTTTTCTTCTGCGCTAGCTTTAACCAGGGGCTATGAGGATCTGGCGAAAAGTTCCGTTCACTTCCAGTCCATCTTTACATGTATCTACCGCACCGGTGAACGTGCCAGGTGGCATTACGCCATGCCCCCTGACAACCCCCGGCGCCCGGCAGGCTCATCGCCGCTGAAGCGGTAAACCNNGGGTCATAACCGGGGGCGATGAGAGCCGGGAACAAGGGCGTGGCTGTAGGACTTGCAGCAACGTTAACGTTCCGTGTGGCTGCGGGCTAAAAGCGAGGCTCGGTTCCGGCTTAAATTGCCTCTAAATCGTAGGGCTACCCCAAATACTCAATAATCGACAATCCGCCGTTATAATCCGTGCTGTACACAATCCCTTGCGCATCCACAAATACATCACATGACTGGATTACCTGCGGGCGGCCAGGGCGGGTATCCATCATTCTTTCCGGGGCGGCTGGCACTAGCGCACCGGTTTCTACCGGGCGGTATGGGTTCGAAATATCGTAGGCACGCACGCCCGCGTTCTGATAAGTCGCGAAAATCAACGTATCGCTGATAAAACTGCCGGGGCGGTTTTCGTGCAGGTTATGCGGGCCGAAGTGCGCGCCTTTCGCCACATAATCAATCTCATCCGGCTGCG
The DNA here is from genome assembly GCF_013386425.1 of Cedecea sp. P7760. Classification (NCBI taxonomy): domain Bacteria; kingdom Pseudomonadati; phylum Pseudomonadota; class Gammaproteobacteria; order Enterobacterales; family Enterobacteriaceae; genus Cedecea; species Cedecea sp. P7760. The sequence goes on from NZ_JACARU010000024.1 coordinate 138,810, forward strand.
GAAACGTGGAGATGCTGACCGGGTTTGCAGGGTCACGAATATCAAACAGCCAAATCAGCTTCTCGCCGTCCTCCTGGTTGTCCAGCACCGCTTCGTCGAGCACCACCAGCAGATCCCGGTTCGGCAGCGGCAGCGCCGTGTGAGTACCGCCGCCAAACGGCGGGCTCCAGTTGCGGTGGCTGATGAGCTGCGGCTGCGAGCGGTCAGACACGTCCAGCAGCGTCAGGCCACCGTCGCGCCAGCTGGCATACGCCGTGTCGCCGCTGATAATCGCGTGGTGTAACGCATAGCGTTTCCCTTCCGGCCAGGTCGGTTGCTCACCTGCGGCGGTGTTCATCCCCGGCAGCCACCAGTTGCCCGCCACCTGCGGGTTGAGTGGGTCGGCGAGGTCGATAGTCAGGAAAATGTAATCGCTAAAACCGTCGACCAGTGCGGAAACATAGGCCCAGCGGCCGCCCACGTACCAGCAGCGGTGAATGCCGATGCCGCTCAGCGACAGGAAGCTAATTTCTTTAGGCTTGTCCGGCGTGGAGATATCAAAAATGCGTAATCCGGCGCTCCAGCCTTTGTCCTGCACGTCGCGAACCGTTTCGCCAACCGATTTGGTGTAGTAAACCTTTTCATCGGCGAAGCGCACGTCGGCGAACAGGTCGCGGGCGTTAATCACCAGCAGCAGGTCGTCGTGTGCCTGCAGGTGAATATTCCAGGTGCCCGGCGGCGCGGGCACGAAGCCCGCCGCTTTCGGATTTTTGGGGTCGCGGACGTCAACAATCGAAAAACCCTGAGACACCATATGGCCGATGTACGCATAGCCCCGATGCACCATCAGCTGCACGCCGTCGGGTTTTCCACCCTGATCGCTATGGCCGATAAGCCGCATATTGCGGCTGTATTCGGGTTGTGGCAGTGCCATTGCGCGACTCCTTATTTATTTTTCGCTTCGAGCGTAGCAAACCACGGGGCGATAAAGTCGTCGGTCTGGCCCCAGCCCGGAATAATTTTGCTCAGCGAGGCGACGTTGACCGGGCCAGGCTGGCTCGCCAGCAGCGCCTGAGGAATAGCGGCCGCTTTAAAGTCGTAGGTTGCAGGCGTTTGCTCCCCGGCAATCTTGTACGCGACGAGGCGCACGTTGGTGGCGCCAATCAGCTTCGGGTCCACCGCCACGCTGACTTTCCATGGGCTGTTGGCTTCACGCATCAGCTGAATATCCTGGTTAGAAACGTCGATGCTGTAGAGTTTAATTTCGGTGCGGCCGTTCTCCTGCAGCGCTTTATAGGCGCCCTGGCTGAAGGCGTCCCAGGTACCCCAGATGGCGTCGATTTTACCTTTTGGGTATTTCGCCAGTATCGCGCCCACTTTGTTGGCGGTATCGCCCTGTACGTCGGAGGAAACCGCGCCGATGGACTCCAGTTCTTTAATGCCCGGGTTGGCTTTCAGCAGCTCCTGATAGGCGGCCTGGCGGCGTTCCATCGGTGGGAAACCGGCGACCCATAGCTTGATGATGTTGGCTTTGCCGTTGAAGTCTTTAACCAACTGGCCGAAGGAGAGGCCGGTCAGCGAAGCATCGTCCTGCTGGGTCACGGTCACGCCAGGAATAGTGCCGTTCACCGCGGTATCAAACACCGATACCGCAATGCCTGCAGCCACGGCTTTTTTCACCAGTTCGGTAGAGTAAGGGTCACGGCCCTGAGAAAGAATAATCCCGTCATACTTCTGGCTGATGGCCTGGTTTACAAAGTCCTGGAAGCGGGCGTCGTCGCCGTTGCTCAGGAAGGTGCTGACCTTAAAGCCCAGCTTTTTGGCCTGCTGAACCGCCCCGGCGACAAACTGCGTGGTGTTATCGTCGGAACCGAGGTTACGAATCACGGCGATGCGGACAGGACCGTCGTGCGCGGCGATTTTTTCCGGAACCGGCGTAGGCGTTGCGGCGTGGCCAGGCAGCGCGGCGAGCAGGCTAAGCGCCAGCAGTGAAGTTGTCAGTTTTTTCATGGTCGTTACCCTGTGTGAAGTGTTGTTTTAGCGTCGTTGTATGTAAGTAATCGCCAGCGCTGCAGCCAGCACCAGGCCTTTAATAATATCCATGGCGTAATAAGGTACGGAGAGCATCACCAGCCCGTTTTGCAGCACGCCCAGAATCACCGCGCCGACCAGCGTGCCGAGCGCGTTAGGTTTGCCAGAGCCTGCCAGAGAGAAACCAATCCAGGCCGCGGCTACGGCATCCATCAGGTAGCCGCCACCGGCGTTGACCTGTGAGGAGCCAATACGCGAGGCCAGCAGAATGCCGCCTAAGCCCGCCAGCAGCGAGGCCAGCACGTAGGCCGCCACGCGATAGCGAGTGGTACGTATGCCGGACAGACGAGCCGCCTCCGGGTTACCGCCGATGGCGTACATCCGGCGGCCATGTTTGGTCAGAGACAGCGCAAGCTGGGCAACCAGAGTGACCACCAGCATGATGATAACGATGGTCGGCACTTGCCCGAGCAGGCCAAAGGCGGCGGGAATAGCCCCTTCGGCCATGTCACCGCTCGGCAGCACCATATTTTCGGTAATCGAGCCGCCGTAGCTGTAGGTCATCGCCACGCCCTGAATCACAAACAGGCTGGCCAGCGTGGCGAGCATGTCGGGAATTTTCAGCACCACGATCAGGAAGGCGTTAAACAGCCCGACCAGCGTGCACAGGACCAGGGTGATAAGAATGGCCTCGGTGGTGCCGAAGCCATGCCAGACGAACAGCGAAATCACCAGCGCGTTGGCCAGCGAGGCGGTCGAGCCCACGGACAGGTCAAACCCGCCCACGGTGAGTGAGATAGACACGCCGATGGCAATCACCGTGACAATGGCGATGGAGCGCAAAATGTTGATGATGTTGTTGGGCTCGAGGAAGCTGTCGGACGCGATGCCGAATAGCGCCACCAGGGCGACCACGGTGAGCAACATCCCCCATTTGTAGAGAAAGTCAAAAAGCTGCTGGCGGCCTGAAGCGCTGGCCTTAAGGGATAATGCTTTGCTCACGCGGGGGTTCCTCCGGTGGAGTAGAGTAATAAGGTTTCTTCGCTGGCCTGATGGCCGTCCAGCTCGGCGACGATACGCCCGTCCCACAGGACGCAGATGCGGTCGCACAGTCCGACCAGCTCGGCAAATTCGCCAGAGGCGTAAATCACGCCTTTTCCACGGCGAGCCAGCTGGTCAATCAGCACGAAGAGGTCGGTTTTGGCTTTGATGTCCACGCCTTTGGTCGGCTCGTCAAAAATCAGCACGTCGGCTTCGTTGCGCAGCCATTTGCCGATGGCCACTTTTTGCTGATTGCCGCCGGAGAGGCGACGCAGCGTTTGCGTCGGGCCGCTGGTGCGAATGCCCAGCTGCTTAATCGTCTCTTCTGCCCAACGTTTTGCTTTACGGTGGTTGAACAGCCCCCAGCGGGTAAACTGGCTATCTGAGCTGACGGCAAGGTTCATGGTGACCGACTCGTCGATAAAAATGCCTTCTTTGCGGCGCTCTTCCGGCACCAGCACGATGCCGCGAGTAACCGAGTCTGCCGGGTCAGTCGGGCGCCAGTTCTTGCCTTTTAATTCGCCGCGCTCAAGCGTGCTGCGGGTGGCGCCAAACAGCGCTTTGCAAAGCTCTGTTTTCCCGGCTCCTGCCAGGCCAGCAATCCCCAGAATTTCGCCTTTGCGCAGCCGCAGCGAGATGTCGCGCAGCAGCGAATCGTCATGCAGACCTTCCACCGCCAGCAGCGTGTCGCCCTCAACCGGCGGGCGGTGAGGGGGATAAATATCTTCGAGCTGGTGGCCCAGCATTTTCTCGACAATCTCTTCGCCGCTGAGGTGCCCCATCGGGCCGCTGTCCACCAGTTTGCCGTCGCGCAGAACCGTCATCTGGTCACAAATCGCTTTCAGCTCGTGGATGCGGTGGGAGATAAACACCACGCCGATGCCGCCTTGCTGCAGCCTCTGCACGACGCGGAAAAGATGTTCGCTTTCCTGGCTGTCTAATGGGGCAGTGGGCTCATCGAGGATCAGAAAACGGCAGTGATGAGAGAGCGCCCGCGCCAGCAGGATTTGCTGTTTTTCCGCCAGGGTGCATTGCTCAATGCGTTTTTTGACGTCTATCGCCACGTCGAGCTGTGCCAGTGCGGCGCGAGCCTGTTGATAAATTTTCGACCAGCGATAGACATGCCCCGCATCCGCCAGCTTATCGAGCATGATGTTTTCCGCCACGCTGAGGCCGGGTACCAGCGCAACATCCACCTCCTGCTGAACCAGATGGATCCCCAGAAGTTTGGCATCACGCGGGCTGCGGATTGTTACCGCTTCACCGTCGATCAGGATCTCGCCCTGATAATGGTCGTGGGCACCGGAAAGCACCGCCATCAGCGTGGATTTCCCCGCACCGTTTGCGCCGGTCAAAGCATGTACCGAGCCGCCATCCAGCCGGAAGTTCACCCGACTCAACGCGTTAAAGCCCGCGAAGGCGATAGAGATTTCTCGCATCTCAAGGCGGTCAGGCGTAGTCATAGCGTCGGCGGCTTCCGGGTTTAATGAATTGATCTGTCGAATTTTTAGCGGCCTTCTGGGTTGCGGGCAATGAACGAAAAGACATAAGATAAAGCAAAATGATATTAGCCGTCCAGATGTCTGGACATATCATCGGCATAGAATATATCCCGCCAGCGAAGAAAAGGAAATGCATCATGACCAGCACCGCTATCCGCGTGGTTACCGGCCCCGCTAACTACTATTCACATCCCGGCAGCCTGGCCCGCCTGACCGAGTTTTACAGCGAAGAGCAACTGAACAACGCGGTATGGATTTATGGCCAGCGTGCCTTTGAGGCGGCTCGTCCCTTCCTGCCGGAAGCCTTTTCGCTGCCGGGTGCAAAGCATATTCAGTTTGGTGGGCACTGCAGCGAAAGCGATGTGCAGAAGCTGGTAGCCGAGTCCGGTGAGCGACAGGTGGTGATTGGTATCGGCGGCGGCGCGCTGCTGGATACGGTGAAAGTGGTGGCTCGCCGTTTGAATGCGCCGGTGGTGGCTATTCCGACCATCGCGGCAACCTGCGCGGCCTGGACGCCGCTGTCCGTGTGGTACAACGACGCCGGGCAGGCGCTGCGCTTCGAGATTTTCAACGATGCAAACCATCTGGTGCTGGTGGAGCCTGAAATTATCCTGCGCGCGCCGCAGGAGTACCTGTTGGCGGGGATCGGCGACACGCTGGCGAAATGGTATGAAGCGGTGGTGCTTAGCCCGCAGCCGGAAAATTTGCCGCTCACGGTGCGCCTCGGCATTGGGGCCGCGCTGGCTATCCGCGACGTTCTGCTCCAGAGCAGCGGGCAGGCGCTGGAAGATCAAAACCGCGGTGAGCTAAGCCAGGCGTTTCTGGATGTGGTCGAGGCGATTATTGCCGGAGGCGGTATGGTGGGGGGGCTGGGCGAGCGTTATACCCGCGTTGCCGCCGCACATGCCGTACATAACGGCCTGACGACGCTGCCGCAAACCGATCGTTTCCTGCACGGTACAAAGGTGGCCTACGGAATCCTGGTGCAGAGCGCACTGCTGGGGCAGGACGACGTTCTGGCACAGCTCACGCAGGCGTATAAGCGTTTCAATTTACCCACAAAACTGGCGCAACTGGATGTCGATATTCAAAATCGTGCCGACCTGGATAAGGTGATTGCCCGCACTTTGCAGGCGGGTGAATCTATTCACGCCCTGCCGGTGGCGCTGTCGCCAGAGATTTTGCTGGCGGCGCTGGAGAAAGTGGAGAGGTTGTAGGGGGCATTTCGAATATACAGGTGTAGTGAATATTCCGTTCACTCCCAGTCCTGGATCGGCTGAGATGCGTTCCCGACGCTCTCAGCCTCCAGCCGTTCCCGATGTCCGGACCCTGGCCAGTCGNNGCGATGAGCTCGCCGGGCGCCAGGGTTGCCAGGGAGATGGCGCTTTCTCCCTGGCACGTTCACCGTGCGCTGAACATGCAGGGGAAATTGATCTTCAGGTGAACGTAACAACGACAGAGCCCAAGAGTTCTCCCTCAATATTTTGAGCGCTAGTCCTCTGGGAGAGAGGCTTCAGCCTAAATGCAGCTCCCGCACCAAACTAAACGCCTGCTTCATATGCTCCTCGCTGACGATAAATGCCCTCAGCTGCTGCGCGGCGTCCGTCCCTTTGGCTATCAGCCCTTGCTGGCTGGCGGTAATCTGCCAGGTCAGGTCGTGACGCTGGGTTTCGCCGGCCAGGTGCAGCGGCATTTCCGGCGTTTTCACCTTGACCAGCATCGCCGGAAGGGAAAGCGAGTCTTTCGCGCCGAGCAGGTTTTTCGCCAACGTCATGGCGCAGAGCTGAATGGGCTGCAGGAATGCCAGCACTTTACCGTCGATTTCCGCGCAGTCTCCGAGGGCGTAAATATCCGGGTCAGAAGTTTGTAGCTGGCCGTTCACCTTGATGCCACGGTTAACGTCGAGCCCCGCGTGCTGCGCCAGGCCAACGTTCGGACGCAGGCCGATGGCGGAAACCACCGCATCAACATACAGTTTTCGGCCGTTATTGAGCGTGGCGCATAGCCCCGGCTCCGTCTGGTTTACCGCGTCGAGCAGCTGGTTAAACAGCAGCTCGACGCCCATCTGCGTCAGGCGAGACTGCAGGCGGCCGCTGACCTCCGGCGGGAGGAGGGAAGCCATCAGATGGCTGGCGTTATCCACCAGCACGACCTCTTTCCCTGCGCGGCAGAAGTCCATCGCCAGCTCGCTGCCGATCAGCCCACCGCCGAGGATCATCACCCGCCGGGCGCCACGCAGCCGCGTTTCACAGGCCAGGTATTCCTGCTGGCTGTTCAGCGTTAGCATTAGCTCTTTGCCTGCTATTGGGGGCAAAAGGGCGGCGGAGCCGGTCGCCAGCACCAGTTTGTCGTAGTGCCATTGCTGCTCGCCGCATTTCACCCGCTTGTTTTTCGGGTCGATGCTGCTGACCCAGCTGTTGGCGTGCAGCGTCAGGTTGAACTGCTCTGCAAACGCACCGGCCTGCTGGCGGGTCATCGCTTCGGCACGCTGATTTAAGCTCATCACGTGGCTCAGATCCGGCTTGTTGTACTCGTCGGCGCTGTCGGCGGCAATCAGCCGGATAGGCACCTCTGCGCTGTGTTTACGGATATTTTTCACCAGCTGGCGGGCGGCAAAGCCCGAGCCGATAATCACGATGCCGTTGTTCATTTGGCCTCCGTTGCCAGTTCGTCGAAGACATCTTTGCCCAACGAGCATTCAGGGCACAGGAAGCTGTCCGGCACTTCGCTCCACGGGGTGCCAGGTTCAACGGCCTGCATCGGTTCACCCAGGGCCGGGTCGTAAATCCACTGGCAAACGCTGCACTGCATGCAGGGACCGAGGTCGACGCTGTCGGATACTGGCGCAGCTTCTGAAACTACTGGTGCGGCGGTCATAGCGCTGTGGGTCACTGGCAGCGGGGAGAGCGCCCACTGGCGGGCTATTTCGCGGCCATGCTCGCGGCACAGCGCCAGCGCATTGCCGTCCGGGCGCCATTTCGCCTTCAGGCTGAGGGACATTTCAAAGCCTGCGTCCTGCAGGCGGGTAGAAAGGCGGTCTACCGCGCCGCCGCTCCAGCCGTGGGAGCCGAAGGCGCTGGCGCGTTTGTTGCGAAAGCGCAGCCCGGTTATCTCTTCCACCAGCCCGGCGATCTTCGGCATCATCACGTTGTTCATGGTGGAGGTGCCGACCAGCACGCCTTTGGAGCGGAACACGTTGGTCAGGATTTCGTTTTTATCGCTGCGGGCCACGTTGAAGATTTTCACCGCCACGCGCGGATCAACTTCGTGGATCCCCTGGGCGATAGCGTCGGCCATCATACGGGTGTTGTTCGACATGGTGTCGTAGAACAGCGTGATGCGATCTTCCTGGTAATCCGCAGCCCATTTCAGGTACAGCTCAACGATTTGGGTTGGATTCTCGCGCCACACCACGCCGTGGGAGGTCGCAATCATATCCACCGGCAGGTTGAAGCCGAGGATTTCGGTAATTTTCGGCGTCACCAGGCGGCTGAACGGCGTCAGGATGTTGGCGTAGTAGCGCTGGCACTGCTCGAACAGCTCGGTCTGGTCCACTTCGTCGTTAAACAGGTGCTCGTCGCAGTAGTGCTGGCCGAAGGCGTCGTTGCTGAACAGCACCGCGTCGCCGGTCATGTAGGTCATCATGCTGTCCGGCCAGTGCAGCATTGGCGTTTCGACGAAGATAAGCTGTTTGCCATTGCCTAGCTCCAGGCTGTCGCCGGTTTTCACCACGTTAAAGTTCCACTCCGGGTGATGGTGGTGGCCGTTAATAGAATCGATGCCGTTTGCCGTGCAGTAGATGGGCGTGTTCGGGATGCGTGACATCAGCTCGGTCAGCGCCCCGGCGTGGTCTTCTTCCGCATGGTTGATAATGATGTAGTCGAGCGTATTAAGGTCGATCTCACGCTCAAGGTTCTGCACAAACTCACGGCTGAACTTATGGTCGACGGTGTCGATCAGGACGGTTTTTTCTTCACGGATGAGATAGCTGTTATAGCTGCTGCCGCGCAGCGTTTTGTATTCTGTACCGTGAAAATCACGTACTTCCCAGTCACGTTGCCCAACCCATTGAATGTTGTTTTTAACCTGAATAGCCATTGAGAACCTCATTGATGTCATAGCGTTAAGTGCTTCAATGACTGTTCTATAGCGAGTATCGTGCCAACTTTTTAATGTATTGATTTTAATCGCTTTATTATTTTGCGTGTCGTTTCTTATTGTCATAATGACATTATTGGGTTTGGTCATTATGACTCTGTTGTTTGTCATTTTGACTACTCTGGCGTAAGCTGAACTCCCCGTTTTCCCCGGAGCCTCATCATGAGCCTGTCGATGTCTTCCCTCGCCGCCATTGCAATCGAACTGCAAAGCGGCATCAGCCATTCTGATCGCTTTTCTCGCGTCATCCGCACGCTGCGAAAGCTGCTCGGCGGCGATGCCACGGCGCTGCTGCGCTACGAGTCGCGCCATTTTTACCCGCTGGCGATAGACGGCCTGGCTGTCGACGTGCTGGGGCGGCGCTTTGCCGTTGACGCTCACCCACGCCTGGAGGCTATCGCCCGCGCAGGTGACGTGGTGCGTTTTCCGGCCGACAGCGAGCTGCCCGACCCGTACGACGGCCTTATTCCCGAACACGAAGACCTCAAGGTTCATGCCTGCCTGGGGCTGCCGCTGTTTGCAGACCAGAATCTTATCGGGGCGCTGACCGTGGACGGCATGGATCCTCACCAGTTCGACGGCTTCAGCGATGAGGAACTCAGGCTGATTGGCGTGCTGGCTTCCGGGGCGCTGAATAACGCCCTGCTGCTCGAACAGCTTGAGAAGCAAACGCCGGAAGGCACGGTGCAGCCCGCCATTGCGCGCGGCGTGGTGGGGGAGATGATTGGCCGCTCGCCGGGCATCATCCAGTTGAAAAAAGAGATCGGGATTGTTGCCGCCTCGGATCTTAACGTGCTGATCACCGGCGAAACGGGCGTCGGGAAAGAGCTGGTGGCGCGGGCGATTCATGCCGGTTCTGCAAGAACGGCGAACCCGCTGGTTTATCTTAACTGCGCCGCACTGCCGGAAAGCGTGGCGGAGAGCGAGCTGTTCGGCCATGTGAAAGGCGCTTTCACCGGCGCAATTCACCACCGTACCGGTAAGTTTGAAATGGCGGATAACGGCACGCTGTTCCTGGACGAGATAGGTGAGCTGCCGCTGGCACTGCAGGCCAAGCTGCTGCGCGTGCTGCAGTACGGCGATATCCAGCGCGTGGGCGATGACCGCAGCCAGCGGGTGGATGTCCGGGTGCTGGCCGCCACTAACCGCGATCTGCGCCAGCAGGTGGTTGCCGGGGCGTTTCGCGCAGACTTGTTCCACCGCCTGAGCGTCTTTCCTCTGCACGTTCCGCCGCTGCGTGAGCGAGGCAGCGATATTGCGCTGCTGGCCGGGTTTTTCTGCGAGCAAAGTCGCGTGAAAATGGGGCTCAAGCAGGTGGTGCTGAGCGAAGCGGCGCGCGTGCAGCTTGCACAGTACGGCTGGCCGGGGAACATCCGCGAGCTGGAGCATGCCATTTACCGCGCTATTGTGCTGGCTCGTGCAGGTCATCCGCAGGGAGAGCTTGTCCTGCTGCCCCAGCACTTCCAGCTTTCCGGCCGGGCGGATGGTGCATTCCACGAGCCGGAAACCTTAACTCAAACGCCTCCTTCTGCCAGCCTGCGCGAAGCTACCGATGAGTTTCAGCGCGTCAGAATTATTGCAGCGCTTGCGGGCAACGGTAATAACTGGGCGGCTAGCGCCCGGCAGCTGGGCGTCGACGTTGCCAACCTGCATCGGCTGGCGAAGCGGCTGGGGGTGAAGTAACCCTGTAAGCCTTTACGGCAGGGTGTCAGGTTGCTGTCGGCTTGATGTCGTGTCGCTGTCGTGTTGAAGTGGTGCGGGCCAGGCCATAGTCAGGGCGGGTTAAATCATTCGAGGATCTCAGCCATGAGTAACAACATTAAAGCGTTGCGTTTATCCCGCGCCTGTTCCTGCTGAAGGGCTGGCTGGAAAAACGCCAGCAGCAGCGCCTGCAGCAGATATTGCGCAAGTAGTTAGCCAATAGCGCGATTGCGTGCAATCCAGTCGATAAAGGCCTGTTTAGGCAGGGCTTTGCTGTAGAGCCAGCCCTGCCCCCAGGCCACGCCGTGCTCGCGCAGCCACGCGGCCTGTGAAGCGGTTTCAATCCCTTCGGCGAGGGTCGCCAGATTCAGGGTCTTCGCCATTTCAATGATGTAAGGCGTGACGTTTTTGTACTCCAGCGCGTCGACGAACGATTTGTCGATTTTGATAATATCGACGTCCAGATCTTGCAGGTAGCTCAGGCTCGAGTAGCCGGTGCCGAAATCATCCAGGTAGATAGGGTGACCCGCCTGGCGGTATTCCGCCACGATAGGGGCGCTAACTTTCGGGTTGGCAAAGCCGCGCTCGGTAATCTCCAGCGCGATTTGCTCCGCTTTGATTTGATACTTCAGCAGCAGAGGTTTGATGACCTGCAACACCTTGTCGTTAAGCACGTCGCTCGGTGAGAGGTTGATGGAGACATGGTGGTGAGGGTGAGCGTGCAGCCAGTCACCGAGATCGGCGAAGGTCTTTTTAATCACCAGTTCGGTTATCTGCGAGATAAGCCCGGCCTGCTCGGCAATGGGGATAAAGACGTCCGGGCTGATAAAGCTGCCGTCCGGCAGACGCCAACGGATTAACGCTTCCGCCCCCACGCCTTCTCCGGTGTTTAAATCAACAATAGGTTGATATTCAAGGGTGAACTCCCGGTCGCGAATGGCATCCTGAATGCGTGCCTGGGGGGACTCAAGGCGCCGCAGCAGGCGAGTGATGAACCAGCCGGCGCTCAGGCTAAACAGAATGCCAATCGGCAGCCAGATGATCATTTGTTTGTACCAGGCCGCCTGCAGCGGGGCGCTGGGTGCCCAGGCTATCATTGCCAGCCCTAACGCCGATGAGCGGCGAATGACATAGTCATTTTGCCCGTCAGAAAACTCCTCCACGCCTTTTCCAATCTGGCTTTCCCAGCTGTCATCAGGCAGCTTTGCGTTACTGGCGATAAGCCGGTTGTGCTCCATGCCAACCATCGCGACGTCAACCGGGTTGTGGCCGAAGGGGATCACGTCGATAAAGGCTATCGGGTCTATCACCACCACGTGCTGTAATTTGCCGATATACATCATCGGGCGTTCGAAGCCGAGGTCGGTCACGTCGGTGTACCAGGCGAAGAAGCCTTTGGTGCCTTTGGTATCGGGAGGGCCAAGCTTCGCGCCGTCGTGCGTGGCTTCAAGCGAAGAGCAAACGGTGCGGTTATTGGCGAGATAGACCACTTCCTGAATGTAGCGATAGTTGAAAGCGACCCGACGCATCGCATCCAGGTGGGCGCGGGAGCAGTACTGGCCGCTGAAGCTGTTGATCTGCGTGAGCGCGGCGGTGGCCTGGTTGATGACTCTTTCGCTGCGTAACAGCGCCCGGTCGGCGTAGTTTTCCAGCTCGCTATGGAAGGTTTTCTCGGCCTTGTTGTGCGCCAGATAGATGCTAAGCAAGACCGGCAGCAGCACCGCCACGATCAGTACGCCATTGACGAGACTGACCATTTTTTTGCTTGTCATAGGTGGGTTCCGGCGTAAGGGATTTAAACGTTTGAGGTAATTTACCTGCCAGCATAGTTCAGCCGGCGCAGTAATGTTATGTTTCAGCGCAAAGCTTAGGAGCGCGCGATGAAAAAGAAAGACTTTGTGACCCAGGACTTACTGAGCAAAATTTATCAGCACAGCACGCCTGGGCCGCGCAAACTGCCGCCTGAGCGCCAGCTTGCAGAAGAGTACGGGGTTTCGCGCTTCACGATTCGCCAGGCGCTGGAAAAACTGGTCAGTATCGGCGTGGTGTCCATCGTCCAGGGTTCCGGGATCTGGATTAACGAACAGGCCCGCAATAGCCCGCTGGTTTATAACTCTATCACCGAAAAGCCCTTCGATCGCATTACCTTTCGGTTGGTCAGCCTGCATAAAAAGCTTCCCGATCGCGACGATCAGCAGATCTTTGGCCTGGGCCCCGAGGAGTTTATCTGGCAGTTTTGCCGTCTGCGGCTGGTGGATAATCAGAAAGTACAGATTGAAACGTCGCGCATGCCGGCCAAAGATTTCCCCGACCTTAACCAGAAGGCGATTGAAAGCTCCCTGCAGCAGTATGTTTTAAGCAAGGGATACCGGATTTCGCATTTGCTGACCCGCTACCAGGCCATAGCGGTTAATAAAGAGCAGGCGCAGCTGCTGGAGTGCAAGAAGGGGCTGCCCGCAATGCAGATAAGCAACCGTGGGATCCTTGAAGGGGGACGGGTGTTTGAAATCAGCGATATTGTCGATATCGATTATTCCTGCACCTACGTCATCCCCTTTAACCACGATAATCTGGTTCGCCGTAAATCCTCTTAGGGCGTATGTATTGCGCCGTTGGGCAGGCGGCTTTGCGTCCATTCATGCGGGCGATATTCTACCGGGAAACGTTCCGCCTGTTCCCTGTCAAACCCCACGCCAATACCCGGTTTTTCCAGAGGGTACATGTAGCCTTGTTCCGCGATCGGTGCGCCAGGGAACACGGCGGCGGTATTCTCTTTGACGGGAATAAATTCCTGAATCGCCGCGTTATGCAGATGAATATTCAGGTGAGTATTCACCGCTACGGCGATGGGCGTCATGTCCGGCGGCCCGTGCCAGGCCAGGCGTACCCCAAAGGCCTGGCAGAGTACCGCCAGTTTGAGCGCCGGAGTAATCCCGCCGATTTGCGAGACGTGACAGCGGATAAAATCGATGCGTCGATTCACAATAAGATCGTGCCATTCCGCCGGGTTATTGAACAGCTCGCCCATCGCCAGCGGCACGGAAGAGTGGTTACGCACCTGTTCCAGCCACGCGCTTTGCTGCGGCGGCAGAATGTCCTCGATAAACCACGGCTGATACGGTTCCAGCGCCTTAGCCAACTGAATGGCCTGCTGCGGGAATAGCCGTTCGTGAACGTCGTGCAGGATATGGAACCGATGGCCGTATTTCTCACGCAGCGCGCGGAACATTTCCACCGTGTTGGCCATATATTCATCCTGGTCATAGTACGCGCCAGGCGTGGGGGTTTTAGTCTGGTGCATGCCCTGCGGCGTGCCGCCGTAGAACCCCAGCTGGCAGCGAATGTACCTGTACCCTTGCGCCAGAAGCTTGTCCACTTCCTGATAGAGCCCTTCGAGCGTTTCGCTGGCGGCGTGACTGTAAACCGCAATGGCGTCCTTCGATTTGCCGCCTAAAAGCTGGTAAAGAGGCATATGGGCCAATTGACCTTTGATGTCCCAAAGTGCCATATCCACGCCGGCGATGGCGTTGTTCATGATCGGGCCGTTTCGCCAGTAGGCGTTGACCGTCATCATCTGCCACAGGTCTTCGATGTGGTTAGCATCGCGGCCAATCAGCAGCGGCTTGAGGTATTCATCGACCAGGGTTTTTACCGCCAGCGGCCGCTGCTGGAATGTCGCGCAGCCGAGGCCGGTAACGCCTTTGTCGGTTGTGACCCGGACCGTCACCAGGTTGTGTCGGTCCGGCTTAGTAATAAAGCATTCAATATTTTCGATAATTGTGGGTAGCACGAGATAGCTCCACCATCAGGCTGATGTAAACGCGGTAAATTAAGTTCTGCTATTACTATCACCCTATTTTTCCCCGCCGGTAAACGCTTTTTTTGACTCTTTTTTATTGGTCAGCTATTTCACCTATAAATGCAATAAAACCGTACCAATTGTTTGTCTTTCTCGTTTTGTTTGCTTTGTGGTGGCTAATTGTGATGCGCGTCATGTTTCATTGGTTTGTTTTTTGTTTTTTGATTCTCTACCATCAGCGGCAGTAAAACATAACAATAAACCAACACCGGGGAGTTATTCATGGGGAGTCGTGACGTCATTGCTTCTATTATTCGTCTGGTCGGCGGGACGGATAATATTAATAAAGTCTGGCACTGCATGACGCGTCTGCGTTTCGATTTAATTGATGATAATAAAGTGAACCAGGCGGAGATCAAAAAGCTGCCCGGCGTGCTGGGGGCGCAGACGCAAAGCGATCAGTTCCAGATAATCATCGGCCCGCAGGTGAACAGTTGGTACGAACAATTGAACGCTCTGCTTGGCGGCGCGAAAGAGGCCCCGACTGCGCCCGCTGGCAAGAAAGAGCGTAAAAGCCTGGTGTCGATGTTTATGGACACGGTTTCCGGCGTTTTTGGCCCGATTGTGCCGGCGATTGCCGGGGCAGGGATGATAAAAGGCCTGCTGGCGGGGCTGGTTGCGCTTAAGATTATTTCGGCCAAAAGCGATACGGTGATAGTTATCGATCTCATCGCCAGCGGCGTGTTTTATTTTCTGCCGTTTTTCCTGGCGATTTCCGCCGCCAGAATGTTCAAAACTAACGAATATCTCGCGGCGGCGGTGGCGGCCTGTTTAATGTATCCGTCGCTGATTGAAGCGGCGAAGGCGCTGGCCGCACATCAGGCTGGGGCAGTTGATGCTTTCTATTTTCTTAACGTGATCCCGGTTTCAGTCTTCAACTATGCTTCCAGCGTCATTCCGGTGATTTTCTCGGTGCTGGCGCTGAGCTATATCCACCGCTGGGTCGATAGCATCATGCCCGAGGTGCTGAAAACGGTGTTTACCCCCACGCTGACGCTGTTCATCGCCGCGCTGGTTGCGCTGGTGGTGATTGGCCCGCTGGGCATTTATTTGGGGAAAGCGCTGGCCTGGTTTATCGAAGGGTTGTTTGGTGTTTCAGCGAGCTTTGCCGGGCTGGTGGTGGGGGCGATTCGCCCGATTGCGATTCTGACCGGGATGCACCACGCCATGACGCCGATTGCGCTGCAAAACTTCACCGACCGGGGCTATGACATGCTGATGCCGATGATGTTTATGGCCAACATGGCCATCGCCGGGGCCACCTTTGCCATCTGGCGCCAGAGCAAGTCGAAAGCGGACCGTTCAGTGGTCCTGTCGGCGGGGATTTCTGCGCTGCTGGGCATTACCGAACCGGCGCTGTTCGGCGTGTTAACTCGCTATAAGAAAGCGTTTATTGCCGCCACGATAGCCAGTTCGCTTGCCTCGGCGTTCATTGCCTTCTTCGGCGTGCGGCTGTACGGCTATATCCTGTCGAGTATCTTTAGCCTGCCGGCCTATATTGGCCCGTACTTTATCTTTGCTCTGCTGGGGGTGGCGCTTGCGCTGGGGCTGTCTTTCGTACTGACCACGGTGCTGGTGCGGGAAAAAGGCGCAGAGTCATTCTCGTCGAGAAAAAACGCTTAAAAAACGCTACTATCGGTTTTTCTTTTGCGGTGAATGGCTGGATATGGCTTCTCTGAAAGACGTAGCAACCCTGGCGGGCGTGTCGTTAATGACCGTCTCCAGGGTTATTAATCAGGCTGAACACGTTAGCCCGGTAACCCGGGAGCGGGTGCAGCGAGCCATTGACGAGCTTAATTATGTGCCGGACTATTCTGCCCGAAAGATACGCAGCAAAGGCGTTAAAGCTTCGACAATAGGCATCCTGGCGCTGGATACGGCAACCACCCCCTATTCTGTAGAAATGCTGCTGGCCATTGAGCAAACCGCACGTGAGCGGGGCTGGAACAGCTTCCTGATTAATATTCTTTCTGCCGATGACGCCGAGCGGGCAGTTAATCAGCTATTAGCCCAGCGGCCCGACGGCATTATTTTTACCACGATGGGCCTGCGGCACGTTGAGCTACCCGCAGTCTTAAAAAACCACCGCGTGGTGCTGGCTAACTGTTTGAGCGACGAGGCTGGTTTACCGAGCTATATCCCCGATGATTTTAACGGCCAATATCAGGCGACCCGCTATCTGATTGAACGAGGATACCGTCGCCCGCTGTGCCTGTGGCTGCCCGGTGAAGCCCTCGCCAGCCGCCCACGCCGGGACGGATTCGAGCAGGCCTGGCGTGAAGCCGGGTTAGAGCTTGAGGCGGTGACGCAGTATCACATGCAGTGGGGAGATGCCCACTATCCCGAACTGGCCGAGCGCGTTGCCGCGCATTGTAAAGAGGGGAAAGCGGATTTCGATGTGCTGATTTGTGGTAACGACCGTATCGCTTTTGTCGCCTACCAGACGCTGCTGGCGCGGGGAATTGCTATTCCTGAGCAGGTAGCGGTACTCGGATTTGATAATTTGGTCGGGGTCGGCGATTTATTCCTGCCACCGCTGACGACGGTCCAGTTGCCGCATGACGAAATCGGTCGCCAGGCGGCACTGCATTTGATTGACGGTGTGAACAGCGGCGGTGTGAAACGGCTGCCTTGCCCGCTGGTTAAGCGCGTCTCGTTATAGCGCGTTCAGCTGCCACAGGGTGCCGCCACGACATAAGGCTCTTCCGTGGCTGGCGAACAGCTCAAGCTGGCGTTCTCCCGACCGCGGGTAGAGACGGCTGCTGAGGCAGTATTCGCCCTGGTTAACAAAAACTTCGATAGAAGAACGATCGATAAAAATACGCAGATGAAGATCGCCGTTTTCCGATAACGGCACGCTGCGATCCCCGCAAAGCCGCTCATCCTGATAGCTGCGTGACAGCACCAGGCGCCGCGCCTGAGAGTCGACAAACAGTTCGCAGCCTTGCCCCAGACGGATGCCGTAGCGCTCAGCCGTGCTTTGCCCACACTCCCAGGCTATCTCCAGCTCAACCGCCTGCGCATCGGGCAGCAGCCTCTGGTTAAGTTTATCCAGCACGCAGGGCAGAACCAGCTGTTCATGGGTGCGCAGCGTGGCCAGTTCGTGCACCGGATTCTGATAGAGTTTTCCGTTTGGCATAATGCACACTTCCCGGGGGAGGCTGAGGCTGCCCGCCCAGCCTTCGCCTTTAGAGGGCATGGGGGATTCCCACATGTCCATCCAGCCCATCACGATGCGGCGGCCATCGGCGGCGACAAAGGACTGCGGCGCGTAAAAGTCGTGCCCGTGATCCATCTCTTCAAACGGCTGACAGAGCCTGAATGCTTCCCCCGGTTGCCATCTGCCGCGCAGATAGCCGCTCTGGAACAGATTCTGATACTTCAAGCCCTGTGCCGGGATGCCCTGAGGGGAAAACATCAGGATTTGACTGTTGCCGAGCGGGAAGAAATCCGGACATTCCCACATATAGCCCATACCCGCGTCGGCTTCCGCGAGGATACGATCCAACCGCCACTCCCGCAGTGAATTGCCGCGATAAAGCAGTACTTTGCCCCGATCGTGCTGGTCGCGTGCGCCGAGTACCATCCACCAGTTGCCGTCCTGTTGCCAGACCTTCGGATCGCGGAAATGCATGATGCCGGGCGGTGGGGTAAGAATGACGCCCTGTTTCTTAAAGTGAACACCGTCTTCGCTGGTCGCGAGGCATTGTACCTGGCGTATAGCGCTGTCATTTCCCGCACCTTCAAGCCAGATATGCCCGGTGTAAATCAGCGAGAGCACGCCGTTATCGTCAACCGCGCTGCCGGAGAAGCAGCCATCTCTGTCCCATTCGTTACCCGGAGCCAGAGCGATAGGCTGGTGCTCCCAGCGCACCATATCCCGGCTGGTGGCATGCCCCCAATGCATCGGCCCCCAGTTTTCATCAAACGGATGGTGCTGATAGAAGGCGTGGTACAGCCCGTTGTGATAAATCAGGCCGTTAGGATCGTTCATCCAGCCCGCGGGCGGCGCCAGATGATAAAGAGGATAAAAGGCGTTCCCGCGCGTTGCCTGCAGCGTTTCTAAGGCTGCTTGTGCCTTGATAAGTGGGGTAGTCATAGCGTTACCTGGTGGTCAGATTTAAAGAAGGGTGTGTGTTATCCGGGGCCGAGTCGCTGAGCAGCAAAGCGGAAACCAGCGTCAGTGCCAGCACCAGCCCGGCCAGAATCATGTAGGTGTCGGCAAAGCCGAGCTGGTCGTATCCGCGGCCGACCAGCGGAGAGAGTACGGTGGCGCAGATAGAGGTAATAAACTGGAAGCCGACAAGGTAGAGCGTGGCGGAGAGCCGCTGATCGAACTGCGTGGTGATGTACTTAAACATTGAAATCAAAAGGATAGGCAACTCGACGGCGTGCAGGAGCTTCATGAAGGAGATGGTCAGCGGGTCGCTTGCCATGCCTGAACCAAAGATACGCATAGCCATGATCAGGCCGCTGAGCAGCAGCCCGCGCCTGGCGCCGATGCGGTTTACCAGCATCGGGGCCAGGAACATCCCGCCCGCTTCGAGAAAGACCTGGAAGGAGTTGAGAAAGCCAAACATTTCGTTGCCGCGCTGCACGTCGTTAAACAGTGAGGCGAAGTAGACGGGGAATTGCTGATCGTAAACGTTGTAAACGCTGACGCCGCAAACAAAAAGTACCAGCGCCCAGAAGCGAGGGAGCTTGAGCAGACCGAAGGCATCGGCCAGCGTCAGCGCGCTGGCTTTACCGTATTCCAGCTCGCTGAGGGCGTTAGGCTGCATATCACGCATGCGCCACAGGAGGAGCAGGAACAGGCAGGCAGAGACGCTACCCATCCAGAAATTCAGCTGTGGATTGAGGTTAAACAGCAGCCCGGCAAAAAACGTGGCACCGGCCCAGCCTAAAGAGCCCCACATGCGTGATTTTCCGTATTCAAAGCCTACGATACGACTGACGCGTTCGGTATAGGACTCCAGCGCGCCGATACCGGCAAAGAAGGTGGCGCCGACGTAAAGCCCGACGCTGATTGCCCCTGCGACGATATGCACCTGAAGCAGCGGGGTGCAAACGAAGATAAACCAGGGCCCGCTGACTAGCAGCAGCCCGCCAATAACCCACAGCAGGGATTTGCGCAGCCCGAGTTTGTCCTGGATGAAGCCATACAGCGGCTGGGCGCAGAGCGCGGTGAAGGCTATTATCGAGAAGATCAGCCCGGTTTCCGCGCCTTTCAGGCCGATTTTCTGATTTAGCCAAAGTGAGATCAGCGAAAACGCCGATGACCAGGTCCAGAAAAAGGTAAACAGCAGCCCGCTCAGGATCAGATAGTGGTGTTTATTCCGTTTTGTCAGTGCCATGTGTGCAGTCTCTGAGTGCTTGAGTGGCAATATTGTTAACGTTAACTATTTGTCGCGAGAAGAGAGTAACCGCCATAAATGTGATGTTAATCGCAATAGTTAACGTTAACAATTTGATTTTGTGATCCAGCGTGGATAACGAGAAGGGGCGAGAGAGGCACGTTCAAAGCCCGGCCAGGACTCCGGGCTTTGAACAACATCAGCGGCGGTGGGCGAGGCGACGGACTAAGTGGTCGCCCAGGCTTTGTACAAGGTGCACCATCACAATCAGCACGATAACGGTCCCGACCATGACCTGGTTATTAAAGCGCTGGTAGCCGTAGCGAATGGCCAGGTCTCCCAGGCCGCCGCCGCCGATGACGCCGGCCATCGAAGAAAAGCCAATCAGCATCACTACCGTGAGCGTGATCCCCGCCAGGATGGCAGGTAAGGCTTCCGGCAGCAGCACTTTGCTCACCACGTGCCAGGCGTTGCCGCCCATCGACAAAATGGCTTCAATGCGGCCTTTGTCCACCTCATCAAGCGCGCTTTCCACGACGCGGGCGAAGAAAGGAAAGGCGCCGATGGTGATAGGCACAACCGCCGCGGTGCTGCCGAGCGTGGTGCCGACGATAATTCGGGTCAATGGGATCAGCGCTATCAGCAGGACGATAAACGGCAGCGAGCGTCCTATGTTGATGATGCTGCCGAGCACCTGATTTAGTCGTAGGGCGGGCAATACCCCGTCGCGGCGGGTGAGAAACAGCAGCACGCCGAGCGGCAGGCCAATCAGTACGGTAAACAGCGCCGCAAGCCCCACCATGTAAAGCGTATCCAGGGTGCCGTCCAGCAGCAGCGGCCACAAATCATCCCAACTCATGCTACTTCGCATAAGACTCTCCCTTCGACGCCGTGGCGGCGTAAGAACTCGCGTTCAGCTTCTTCGTCATGCAGCAGCGAGGTGCGTAATTTTGAGAACGGGTCGACTAATCTTTCGGACAGTGGGCCGCTCTCTATTAATCTGCCGTGCTCCAGCAGCGCCGCATGATCGCAAATAGCTTTGACGACCTCGAGCTGGTGGGTGATGAGCACAATGGTCAGCCCAAGCTGGCGGTTGATGTTCGCCAGCAGGGCCAGGATTGATGCAGTAGTTTCAGGATCCAGCGCGCTGGTTGCTTCATCGCATAACAGGATCTCCGGATGAGCGGCCAGCGCACGGGCGATGCCGACGCGCTGTTTTTGCCCGCCGGAAAGTTGGGACGGAAAGGCTTTGGCTTTGTCGCTCAGATCAACCAGACTGAGCAGCTCCGCGACGCGTTTTTGGCGAGCTTCGCGTGGCATACCGGATATTTCCAGCGGCACGGCAACGTTGTCTGCCACGTTTCTGGCATGAATCAGATTGAAGTGCTGGAACACCATGCCGGTGCGCTGGCGGTGCTGACGAAGCTCGCGCTGATTAAAGGTCGTGATGTCGCGATCGTTCATGATAATGCGGCCCGAGGTGGGCCGCTCCAGCAGGTTGAGACAGCGAATAAGCGTACTTTTCCCGGCGCCGCTGCGGCCCAGAATGCCGTAAATCGCGCCATCCGGGACCACAAGGTTAATATCATCCAGTGCCGGTCGGCCTTCTCCGGCGTACACTTTGCTCAGCCGCTCAAGGGAGATCATGACTTATTCTCTACCGGGATCACCGAGCCGTTGTACTGCTTGCGGATGAACTCGGCCACCTGCGGGGATTCAAGATCCTTCGTCAGCTGTTTGATGCGCGGATCGTTTTCCAGGTTCGGGTTGGTGACCAGGATATTGGCATACGGGTTATGGGTGGCGCTTTCCAGGCCGAGCGCATCTTTCGCCGGGCTAAGCCCGGCTTCCAGCGCATAGTTACCGTTGATCACCCCGAGGCCCACGTCGTCCAGAGAGCGTGGGATCTGCGGCGATTCAACTTCCAGGATCTTCAGCTTTTTCGGGTTTTCGGCGATGTCTTTCGGCGTTGCCTGGTTGACGGAGGCGTCTTTAAACTCCGGTTTGAGGGTGATCAGCCCTTTGTCCTGCAGCAGATACAGCGCGCGGCTAAGGTTGGTGACGTTGTTCGGCACTGCAATCGTCGCCCCTTCCGGCACGGACTTCAGGTCTTTGTATTTGTGCGAGTAGATGCCCAGCGGCTCGATATGTACCGTCGCGGCCACGACAAATTTTTTGCCAAGCGCTTTTTCCTGATCTCGTAAATAAGGCACGTGCTGGAAGTAGTTGGCGTCAACGTCGCCGTTGGCCAGCAGTTCGTTAGCGTTAACGCCGTTGCTCAGCTCGACGACCTTTAACTTGAGGTTAGGGTCGAGCTTCTGCACAAAGGCGAGGATTTCCGCATGTGGTACCGGGTCAGCCGCTACGCGCAGCGCGTCTGCGGCCTGCGCCGCGAAAGCCAGAGACAGTGACAGAGCGACACCAGCCAGTTTAAAAGCGGTCTTTTTCATCATCAATTCCTTTATTTTTAATAAGTTATTAAGCGATTAGTTCACTGCTGTTACGAAGGACATCCGCGTAGTAGCGTTCCGCCACGTCGGGGTGGGAGCGCAGGCGGCCTTTCAGGTAGTTCCAGCCCACATCTCTCAGCAGTGGGTTTTGTGGATCGCTTTCCGGGCCTTGCGCTTCACGGGCTAACGTTTCCGGAAGCTGATAAACCGGCACCACGGCGTTGAGCTGTGCGCCCAGGAAAAAGGCGATGGACAGGCGCTCTTCGTCCTGCGGCGGAGACACTACGCGGTGCACGGTCGCGCGCAGGTAGCCGTTGGTAGCCAGCTCCAGCAGTTCGCCAATATTGACCACAAAGCTGCCGGGCAGCGGCTGAGCATCGACCCAGTTATCCGGCGAAACTTCCACCTGCAGGCCCTTTTTATCGTCCTGAAGCAGGAAGCTCAGGAAGCCTGAGTCTTTGTGAGCGCCTACGCCCTGGCTGCTTTGCGTGGCCGACTGTCCAGGATAGCGAATCAACTTGATGTGTTCGTTTGGCAGGCTGCCATAGAGTGAGTCGAAGGCATCGGCCGGCAGGCTAAGCGCTTCGGCGAAGGTACGCAGCAGCTTTAGGGCTACGGTGGTCATTTCGCTCTGCCACTGTAAAAGCGTGGGTTTGAGTTCGGGCAACGCCGTAGGCCAGAGGTTTGGCCCCTGAAGTCGACGCCATGCGGGTGCATATTCGTCCGGCGGTAGCGCCTGGCGCTCGGCGCCGAGATCGAACTGTTCGCGCCAGTCGGGCTGGCCGCGGGTAAGTTCGCTGGCCGCGCGGTTATAGCCACGGAAATGCGGCGAGCGAATCATCGCCACCTGCTGTTTTTCATCGTCGGGGAGGGCAAAGAAGCTGCGGGCTTCGTCCTGGACCGCCTGTTGCAGTTCAGGGCTGATGCCGTGGTTTATCAGGTAGAAGAAGCCAATTTCTCGTGCGGCATAGCGCAGCTGGCTGAGGAAGGCCGAACGGTCAGTCTCGCTGCCGTTAAGCTGGGAAAGGTCAAGAATCGGCAGTGCCAGGCCTGGATTGGTGCTCATAGTTTACTCCGGTCATCATAGTCTTAGAAAAGGCGGTCGGGTTGAGTTCGGCACAACAGCGGCACAGCATCATGGCAATGTCCTTCTGAATACGGTCGGGTAGCGTTGGTTCTCACCTTGCCGGAATCAAAAAGTCTCGCCCAATATTGTTATCTTCTAAGCTATGACCCGGCGGGGTTCTAAGCATTTGCGGAAACGAGAAAAGTCTAATCATTGCAAAATGTTTCAATGATCGGGGGTAACTTATGGATTTAACTGAGAGTTAATTACATTTGGAAATAGTTAACGAATGATTAAATTATGGCGACAGTTAAGTTTATGGGTTTTATGCCGAAGAGGTTGCTAAGCGTTTCGCTTTCTACCCCCAGGTGTCTCATCATGCTAAAAACTACACAATCTCGATTTATTACCTCTTTATCTTTGTTTTTCATGCTGTTAATTGTGGTAACTTCGCTGGTGATTCACTTTTTCGTGACGCCGCAGCTCAAACAAAATGAAACCCAGCTGATTCGCTTTGAAGTGGACAACGTTGCGGTGAATATCACCGAGCAGATGAACCGGGTACAGGCGCAAATGCGCAGCATTACCCAGTCGGTCGCGGCGATGCAAAGCGATGATATTAATAAACTATTACCGACGCTGGTGGATCAGTACCAGGACGTGAACGTGTTTGGCGGCGGCATCTGGCCCCTCCCGGAAAAACGCGAGGTGGGGCGCAATAAATTCAGTACTTTCTTTGCCCGCAACGGCAGCAACAAGCTGGAAGAAAACACTTACTGGAACTCAGACGCGGCGCCTGATTACTACGAACAGGTGTGGTACAAAGCCGGACTCGCTTCTCCTGCGGGGCAGTGTGCCTGGGCGAACGCTTACCAGGATGATGCCAGCCCGCAGCCTCGTACTAACTGTGCGATGGCGATTACTAAAGACGGCCAGCCCTGGGGCGTGGCGACCATCGATGTGACCCTGGGCTTCTTTAATCAGCTCGCTAAGCAGATGAGCGAGGCGGTGAAAGGGCAGGTGCTGATTATTGAAGCCGACGGCAAGGTGGTGGGCAATGCGGATCAGATTGGCAAAACGGCGGGCTTAAAAAATCTTTCCGATCTGAGCGGCACGCTGCCAATGGCGAAAGCGGTCCAGCAAATGCTGCCTGGTTTTAACGCCCGCCAGGGGAGTGAAAATGAGTACGACAACGATGGCACTTCACATACCGTTATTTTACAGACGGTAAAAGGCAGCCCGTGGATCCTGGCGGTGGATTTACCCACCGCACTGCTGACCAAACAAACGGACGCTATTTTACTGCGCCTCGGTATGGTGCAGATCCCTATGGCTATCGTGCTGCTTGGCATACTGGTGCTGTTTATCCGCAACATGATGCGTCGCCTGAGTGACCTGAACCACAACATCAGCCGTCTTTCTGCCGGCGGCGCTGACCTGACGCAGCGTCTGGACCCGACCAGCAGCCCAGAATTTAACGCCATTATCGACAGCTTCAACGGCGTGATTAACTATCTGCAAACCATGCTGCGGCAGGTTGGAGACAGCGCGCGAGCCATCTCTTCGGCTTCCCATCAGATTGCGACAGGGAATCAGGATCTCTCTGCCCGAACGGAAGATCAGGCCAGCTCCATTGAACAGACTGCGGCGTCGATGGAAGAGCTGACCAGCACCGTTCGTCAGAACGCCGATAACGCCGCCCATGCAAATGAACTGGCGCGTGAAGCCTCAAGCGTGGCGGTGAAGGGCGGGGAAGTGGTCAAGCAGGTTGTCAGCACGATGAATGCCATTCAGACCTCTTCTGGCAAAGTGGTCGATATTATCAGCGTCATTGATAGCATCGCTTTCCAGACCAATATCCTGGCGCTTAACGCCGCCGTTGAGGCCGCTCGTGCCGGTGAGCAGGGACGTGGTTTTGCGGTGGTGGCCTCTGAAGTTCGCAGCCTGGCTCAGCGCTCCGCGCAGTCGGCGCGGGAAATTAAAGCGCTGATCGAAACGTCAGTCAGCAACGTAAACCTCGGCACGGAGCTGGTTCATCAGGCGGGCAGCACCATGGAGGAACTGACCCAGGGCGTACGCAACGTGACGACGCTGATGGCTGAAATTATGTCTTCCAGCCGCGAGCAGAGCACCGGCATTGAGCAGGTGAATCTGGCGATTAATCAGCTTGATAGCACCACGCAGCAGAACGCCGCGCTGGTTCAGGAAGTCTCTTCCGCGTCGCACTCTATGGCGGAGCAATCCACCCAGCTTGAGCGCGTGGTTGCCGGTTTTAAACTCTAATCTTGTCGGGCACCCACGCGGTGCCCGCTTCTTTTTGACTCCCTCTGCGTTTTAAACCCCGCTTGCAATTTACCCGATCATCTTTTATTTTATTGTTACGTTATAACATATCGGAATGATTTTTATGCAGCGCGATATCCATCAGTTTTACCGGACCGTGGTGTTCCACGACACCAGCGTGAATGAGTATTTTAAAGTGGGCTCGACGATTAAAACCGACCGCGAGATTGAGCTGGACGGGGTGACTTACCCTTACGTGACGATCGAAGTCTCTTCCGCTTCGCATCCTCACTACACCGGCAAACAGAAAGTCTTCGTCAATGAAGGCGGCCCGGCGCGCTTCCAGCAGCGCTTTGGTAAATTCTTTGGCGGCAAGGAGTCTTAAGAAATGCAGGTATTGAATTCACTTCGCAGTGCAAAACAGCGCCACCCTGATTGCCAGATTGTTAAGCGCAAGGGGCGGCTGTATGTGATTTGCAAATCTAACCCGCGTTTTAAAGCGGTGCAGGGACGTAAGAAACGCCGTTAGTGCTTAGCGCCCGGCAGCAGGTTGCTGGCGGGTCAGCGAGAAGACGTCGTAAAACGACAGCTCCCCTTTGCGGCTGAGCATTTTGTGCAGCAAAGATTTTTGCTCTTCATCCACGCTCGGGGAGCTGAGGATGTCATCGATGAGCGCGGTTGGCACGTGGCGGGTGTTATACCACTCGCCGTTGTAGCAAACGCGCAGGTCGAGTACGTCAATATCGCTGTAGCGATAGCGAGGATTGACGTCGAAGAAGAAAAACGCGTTCATCAGCGCGAACAGAACAACCAGCAGCCATACTGAGCCCGCCAGGGTTTCTGATTCCAGCATTACCCACATAGTGGCAAACCAGCCGATATACATCCCGATAAATAACCCGGGATGTTTACGGATAAAACTGATGCTGAAGCGCGGGCGGTTATCGCGCTTTTCAGTTTCATTCAGGTGTTCGATGGTATCGGTGAGCAGGCGCTGAATTTCTGACATGGTGTGCCTTCTAAGTTCTCTGTTTCGGTTGTACGCATGACCAGACTATTTTAAGAACTGCGGGTCCGGCAAAAAAGTAACAGATAAGCCAAAAATAACCATAACAGTTAACGGGGCTGGCCGCGTTACAGCATCTTAATGATACGAGCAGGATTACCCGCAACCACGCAGTTAGCCGGAATATCTTTAGTGACAACCGAGCCTGAACCTACCACGACATTATCGCCAATGGTGACGCCCGGGTTAATTACCGCGCGTCCGCCAATCCAGACGTTATTACCGATTGTGACCGGCTTGCCCAGCTCTACGCCGCTATTTCGCGTTTCGGCATCAAGGGGATGGGTCGCGGTATAAATATGCACTCCCGGCGCCAGCATGCAGTTGTCGCCGATGCGAATCGGGCAAACGTCCAGCATCACGCACTCAAAATTGGCGTAAAAGTTTTTACCGAGGTAAATGTTGTAGCCGTAATCGCAGCGGAAGGTGGGCTCAATGTAAGCCCCTTCGCTTTGGCCCAGCAGCTCGGCGAGGATTTCATCGCGGTAGACCTGTTCATCAGGAGAACTGTGGTTGTAGCGATGCAGCAGCTGACGCGCTTTGTGGCTTTCACGCTGCAGGGTGTCATCGCCGGGCCGGTAAAGCTCACCGGCAATCATTTTACGCTTCTCTTCGCTCATCAAATGCTCCCTCTTTTGTGGCCTGCAAGACTACCTAAGTTTAGAGAGAAAAGAGCGGGGATCGTTCCCTGAGCGTGACGAAGCTCACGTTGCCGGGCCACGGTGCTTTAAGGCAACTATTGATGAGGGCTTGCGGTATTTAGCCGGCCGGTTAACTGACGCTAATCCTGACCTGTGAGACAACGACTGAGACAAACCAGACAATAACGGGAGATAAAATATGATTTTTAATATTATTTAATGAAATTTGTTATTAACGAATGAATTTCCACACAGACGGTGGGATTTTGTCATACAGTTTATTCATCGTCAGTTCAGCAAGACGATGGTCGGCCGCTGAATAAAATACCGCCAACTCATTATCTGATAATTCATATTTGTTTTTTTCTATTACGC